>WYAY01000026.1 GCA_011526165.1 Sulfuritalea sp. | reverse complement strand
TCGCGCACGCGCTCCGGGTCGAGGTCGAGGGCGACGTAGGAGACGCCCTCCTGCGCCATGAAGCGCGCCAGGTATTGGCCGCTGCGGCCGTAGCCGCAAATGATGGCGTGCTTCTCCGTGGCGAGGGAGCGCGCCGCGATCTGGGTCAGCTCCATGGCGCGCAGCATCCATTCCGAGGCGCAGAAGCGCATCACCGCCTTTTCGCTGTGCTGCACGATGAGCGGGGCGAGCAGCATGGACAGCACCAGCGCCGCCGTCACCACCTGCAGGGCGGTGGCCGGCAGCAGGGGCAGGTCGCGGATGTGGGCGATCAGCACGAAGCCGAACTCGCCGCCGGCACACAGCCACAGGCCGCTCCGCATGGCCGTGCCCGGCGCGGCGCCGAAGGCGCGCGAGACGCCGGCGATGAGGACGAACTTGCCGGCCAGCAGCAGGGCGAGCAGGCCGGCCACCCAGGGCAGCTCGCGCGCAATGACGCCGACGTCGAGGAACATGCCGACGGTGATGAAGAACAGGCCGAGCAGCACGTCGCGGAAGGGCTTGATGTCCTCCTCCACCTGGTAGCGGTATTCGGTCTCGGAGATCAGCATGCCGGCGAGGAAGGCGCCGAGCGCCAGCGACAGGCCGGCCAGCTCGGTCAGGTACGCCAGCCCCAGCGTGATGAGCAGCACGTTGAGCATGAACAGCTCGGCCGAGCGGCGCCGCGCCACGATGTGGAACCAGCCGCGCATCAGGCGCTGGCCGAAGAAGAGGATCAGGGAGAGCACGACGGCGGCCTTGGCCGCCGCCACCGCCAGCGTGCCGGCCATCGTTTCCGCATCCTGCGAGAGCGCCGGCACGACGATCAGCAGCGGCACCACGGCGAGGTCCTGGAACAGCAGCACGCCGATGATCTCGCGGCCGTGCTTCGATTCGAGCTGCATGCGCTCGGCCAGCATCTTGACCAGCAGCGCCGTCGACGACATGGCGAGGATGCCGCCCAGCGCGATGCCGGCCTGCCAGGAGAGCCCCGCCAGCAGGGCCACCGGCACGTTGAGGGCGATCGTCACCGCCACCTGCGCCAGCCCCAGTCCGAACACCGTGCGCTTCATGCTGTACAGGCGCGGCAGGGAGAACTCCAGCCCGATGGAGAACATCAGGAACACCACGCCGAACTCGGCCAGGTGGCGCGCCGCCGCCGAATCGGCCACCAGATCGAGGGCGTGCGGCCCGATGGCGGCGCCGACCAGCAGGTAGCCCAGCACCGGCGGCAGGTTGAGCGAGCGGAACAGCACGACCACGAACACCGCGGAGGCGAGCAGGACAAGGACGAGTTGCAGGGTGGTCATGAGGGCGGGGCGGATCGTGTCGTTGTATACTTCGGCCCAAGTCTAATCAATTTGAATTCATGAACCAAATCGCGGCCATCGACAAGCAGGGCGCCAAGGCGCTGGAACTGGCGAAAGGAGTGTTCCGCATCGAGGCCCGCGCCGTCGCCGGCCTGGCGGATCGCTTGGATGCTGCCTTCCCGCGCGCGGTCGAACTGATCCTCGCCTGCCACGGCCGCGTCATCGTCTCCGGCGTTGGCAAGTCCGGCCACATCGCCCGCAAGATCGCCGCGACGCTGGCCAGCACCGGCACGCCGGCGTATTTCGTGCATGCCGCCGAGGCGGCCCATGGCGACCTCGGCATGATCACCCGCGAGGACGTGGTAATTGCCCTGTCCAATTCCGGCGAGAGCGCGGAACTGCTCACCATCGTGCCGCTCCTCAAGCGCCAGGGCGGCCGCCTGATCGCCATCAGCGGCAACCCGGCTTCCTCGCTGGCGCGCGAAGCCGACGCCCACCTCGACGCCAGCGTGGCCGAGGAGGCCTGCCCGCTCAACCTGGCGCCCACCGCCAGCACCACCGCGGCGCTGGCGATGGGCGATGCGCTGGCCGTGGCGCTGCTCGACGCGCGTGGCTTCGGCGCGGAGGACTTCGCCCGCTCCCATCCGGGCGGCACGCTCGGCCGGCGCCTGCTCACCCATGTGCGCGACATCATGCGCCGCGTCGAGGAAGTGCCGTGCATCGGCGAGAACGCCACCGTCGCCGAGGCGGTGCTGGCCATCTCGCGCGGCGGCATGGGCATGACGGCAGTCGTCACGCCGAAGCTGGCCGTGGTCGGCATCTTCACCGACGGCGACCTGCGCCGCGCCATGGAGAAGCTGAACGACCTGAAAGGCACCCCTGTATCGCAGGTGATGACGCGCCATCCGCGCTGCATCGGCCCCGACCGGCTCGCCGCCGAGTCGGCGCAGATAATGGAGGAGCACAGGATCAGCCAAGTGCTGGTGGTGGACAACGGCGTGCTGGTCGGCGCGCTGAACACCCACGACCTGTTCCGCGCCAAGGTAATCTGAGCCGACATGAAAGCGCGCAGCGGCCAGAGCCTGTTCCCCCTCGCCCTCATGACCCTGCTGGTGGGGCTGACCTTCTGGTTGCAGCAGGCAAGCGAAATCAGGAGCCAGCCGAGCGACAGCCTGCTGCGCCACGATCCCGATTACTTCGTCGAGAACTTCACGCTGCGCCGCCTGGATGCGTCCGGCACGCTGCAGAACATGCTGGTGGCGAAGAAGATGGTACATTACCCCGACGACGACACCACGGTGGTGACCGCGCCGCAGATGTCCTTCCCCAAGGGGCCACGCCCCACGTTCCTCACCGCCCGCGAGGGCCTGGTCGGGCCGCAGGGCGGAGAGGTGGCGCTGGTCGGTGACGTGCGCGGCGTGCGCAAGGCCACGGCCAAGGATCCGGAGATCGTCTTCACCACCACCCACCTCACGGTCTTCCCGGACGATGAAGTGGCGCGCACCGGTGCCCCCGTGACCATCGTCCAGGGCGCCTCGATCATACGAGGGGTCGGCATGGAAGCCGACAACAAGACCCAGATCTACCAGCTGTTGAGCCAAGTCAACAGCACCATCGAGAAACGACGCTGACACCCATGACCTCCGCCCGCCTGCCCGCCCGACTCCTGCTCTGCATCGCTTTGCTCGCCGCTGCGCCCTTCTGCAGCGCCGAGAAGGCGGATCGCGAAAAACCGGTTAACCTGGAATCCGACCGCGCAACGGTCGACGAGATCAACAGGGTGCATGTCTTCGACGGCAACGTCACGCTGTCCCAGGGTACGCTGGTGATCCGCAGCGACAAGCTGGTGGTGAAGCAGGACGCCGAGGGCTTCCAGAACGGCGTGGCCACCGCCAACCCGGGCAAGCTGGCGCGCTTCCGCGTCAAGCGCGACGGCAAGGAGGAGTACGTCGAGGGCGAGGCCGAGCGGATCGAGTACGACGCCAAGACCGAGGTCACCAAGTTTTTCAATCGCGCCTGGGTGAAGAGCGGCGACGACGAGGTACGCGGCCAGTTCATCGTGTACGACGGCCTCAGGGAGAACTACTCCGTCACCAGCGGGCCGGCCGGCACTGTCGTGCCGGGACGCGACAACCGCGTGCGCGCCGTGATCCAGCCGAAGAACAAGACCCCCGTCGAAGCAGCCGCGCCCGGGCAGCCGGTGCGCCTGCAACTGGCGCCCAATCTTTCGAATACCAGACAGGAGTAGCCATGGCTTACGAAAACATCCTGGTCGAGACCCGCGGCAAGGTCGGCCTCATCACCCTCAACCGCCCGAAGGCGTTGAACGCCCTCAACGACGCCCTGGTGGACGAACTGGGCGATGCGCTCGGCAGGTTCGAGGCGGACGAGACCATCGGCGCGATGGTCATCACCGGCTCGGACAAGGCCTTCGCCGCCGGCGCCGACATCGTCGCCATGAGCCGGATGGACTACATGGACGTCTACAAGAGCGACTTCATCACCCGCAACTGGGAGCGCGTGAAGACCTGCCGCAAGCCGGTGATCGCCGCGGTGGCCGGCTTCGCGCTGGGCGGCGGCTGCGAGCTGGCGATGTCCTGCGATATCATCATCGCCGCCGACACGGCGAAATTCGGCCAGCCGGAGATCAAGCTGGGCATCCTGCCCGGCGCCGGCGGCACGCAGCGCCTGCCGCGCGCCGTCGGCAAGGCGAAGGCGATGGACCTCTGCCTGACTTCCCGCCTGATGGACGCCGCCGAGGCGGAGCGCGCCGGGCTGGTTTCGCGCGTCGTGCCGGCCGACAAGCTGCTGGAGGAGGCGCTTGGCGCCGCCGAAACCATCGCCGGCTTCTCGCTGCCGGTGATCATGATGGTCAAGGAGTGCGTCAACCGCGCCTACGAGGGGCCGCTCGCCGAGGGCATGCTGTTCGAGCGGCGCGCCTTCCACGCCGCCTTCTCGCTCGCCGACAAGCAGGAAGGCATGGCCGCCTTCGTCGAGAAGCGCAAGCCGGATTTCAAGAACCGCTAGGCTTCCTCCCCTCTCCCGCTTGCGGGAGAGGGGCTGGGGGAGAGGGCTGCCTGACGGCGATGGCGACGCCGATGGCGGCGATCGCCATGCCGGCGATCGCCGGCAGTCCCATCCCCTCGCCGAAGGCCAGCCAGGCCATCAGCGCCGTCGTCGGCGGCGTGAGGTAGAACAGCGCCGAGACGCGCGTCGCCGCGCCGCGCCGGATGATCAGGTGCAGCAGCGAGATCGCCCCCAGCGAGAGGACGAGGATCAGCCAGCCGAGCGCGAAGAAGAACTGCCCGCTCCAGGTCACCCGCATCGTTTCGAACAGCAGCGCGAAGGGCAGCAGCGCCAGCGCCGCGGCGATGAACTGGATCACCGAGCCGCTCCACAGGTCCAGTTCGGCGCAGAAGCGCTTCTGGTAGAGCGTGCCAAGGGTGATGCCGACCAGCGCCATGGCCGAAAAGGCGAGGCCGGCCGCGCTGATGCCGGTCAGGCCCATCTTCTCCCATACCACCAGCGTCACGCCGGCAAAGCCGAGAAACAGCCCGGCCCACTGCCGGCCGCTGACCCGCTCGCCCACCATCGAGGCGCTGAGGAAGGCCGTCAGCAGCGGCTGGATACCGACGATCAGCGCCACCACGCCTGCCGGCATGCCTTGATGGATGGCCAGGAACACCCCCGACAAGTACCCGCCATGCAGTAACGCGCCTGCAACAGCGATGTGGAACCATTGGATCGGCCGGTGGGGCCACGGGCGACGCAGGATCAGCGCCAGCAGGCCCAGGAGGCCGATCACGCAGGCAAAGCGGACCAGCAGGAAAGTCAGCGGCTCGGCATAAGGCAGGCCCAGCTTGGCGCCGATGAAGCCGGTACTCCAGAGCAGGACGAACAGCCCGGGTGTCACGGCTAGGAACAAGGCCTGCGAGTCGGTTTTTTGGGTCATTTATTCTGAATGGCTTGGTTGCATCGCGGCAAAAGCATCTTAAGGCATTAACAAAGTTAAGTGCTTACTAACTTTTATCCATCTGTTAAGAAAGGATTTATAACTTATGAAAATTTTATTGTGCTATGCACAAAAAGTTCTTGACTTGCGAGCTTGAGCCCTTATAATTCAATCATGCTGCATCGCAACAAGCAGGCAAGTTTGAAACGTAGCATATCGAGGTCGAACCGAATTTTTTAATTGCCGTCATTTCAAGGAGAGAGAAATGCTGACCACCCCGGAACAACTGGCTGCCGCCAACAAAGCCAACGTCGAAGCCATGCTGACCCTGGCCAACACCGCCTTCGCCAGCGCCGAGCGCCTCGCCGCTCTGAACCTAAACACCGCCCGCGCCGTGCTGGAAGACAGCGTGAACAACGCCAAGACGCTGCTCGGCGCCAAGGATCTGCAGGAAGTCATTTCCCTGCAAGCCACCCTGGCCCAGCCGTCTGTCGAGAAGGCTGTCGCCTACTCGCGCAGCGTGTATGAGATCTCCGCCCAGACCCAGGAAGAGTTCTCCAAACTGGTCGAGGCCCAGTTCGCCGAAGTGAACAAGAACGTCGCCGCCACCCTGGACAAGGCCGCCAAGTCGGCCCCGGCCGGTTCCGACGTCGCGGTCGCCGCGGTCAAGTCCGCCATCGCCGCCGCCAACTCGGCCTACGACACGATGAGCAAGGCTGCCAAGCAGGTCGCCGAGATCGCCGAGGCCAACGTGGCTGCCGCGACCAACGCCACCGTCAAGGCCGTCGGCGCCGCCCAGACC
>WYAY01000179.1 GCA_011526165.1 Sulfuritalea sp. | reverse complement strand
TGCGGTTCTGGTAGTGGATGGTCTTCTTGTACTCCTGGTAGACCGTGTCGCGCATCTCGTGGCAGGAGATGCAGAACTCCAGCGTGTTGGTCGCCTCCATCGCGGTGTTGAAACCGCCCCAGAAGACGATGCCGGAGAAGAAGCCGACCACCAGCAGGGTCAGCAGGGAGTATTTGGCAGTGGGCTGGCGCAATGCGCTCCAGCAGCGTCCGATCACGCCTTTGTTGTTTTCGGCCATGCTTGCTCCTTGTTCGTCGCTCCACGGGTGGCTGGAGCTAACTGTAGGACTTTATTGAAAAAGCTGGCCGAATGATGGTTTATATGCTGCGCTGCGGCATTGATTTAGCGCAAACTTTCACCCAATTCCTGAAAAATTTTGGGGTTATGGGGCCTTGCCCGTCGCCGGCTTCTTCCTGGACTGTTTCTGCGCCAGGGCGCGGGCTTTCTTGATGCTGTCCGACAGGGATTGCGCATCCTCCGAATCCGGCGGCAACTGCTTGAGCAGGCGTTCCCAGTGGGCCGCCGCCACGGCATAGTCCTCGCGCTCGTAGGCGGCCGTGCCGGCCAGGACGAGGGCGTCGGGGAATTCCGGATCGAGCTTGAGCGCGCGCGCGATCAGTTCGCTGGGGCGCCCCCGCAGAGAGCCGCCGGTCGACAGGGCGAGCGCTTCCGCATAGTCGGTCAGCAGATTGGGGTCTTCGTTCACAAGCTTTTCGGCCTTGCCGAAGGCGCGCGTCGATTCCTCGTAGCGTCCCATCGCCTTGTAGGATCGGGCCAGCATGACCCAGCCTTTCGGGTCGCTGTCAGGGTTCTGCTCCATGCGGGCGGCCAGGCGGGCGACCATGTCCTCGATTTCCTTGGCCGTGACCTTGGGGGGTTGCGCACTTTCGGGCGTCAGCGCGGGAATGTTGCCGAGGGCGAAATAGATCAATGCACCGGCAATCGGCAGGGCGAGGCCGATCAGGAGGGCGCTCTTCCGGGCCGGCTGCGCCTTGGCGCCGGCCGCATCGCCGCCGCCGGCGTCCTCGAGCAGGCGGCGCTGGAGTTCGCGCCGGCTCTCCTCGTAGTCGGCCTGGGTCAGGCTGCCGGAGGCGAAATCGCGCTCCAGTTCAGCCAGTTCGTCCCGATAGATGCCGGCATTGATGGCGGTGCGCGAGGCTTCCGCGCCGGGCGAGCGCTGCCTGAGCAGGGGCGGCAGCAGCAGCAGCAGGGTGACGGCGACGAGGATCGCCGCGGCGACGAGGAATCCGGTCATGGCCTGTTCTCGCTTTCGCCCAGTTTGAGCAGCGCCTCGGCTTTCTTCTGTTCTTCCGCGCTCAGGCGGGCTTCGACGATGTGCTTGCCGCGCCGGCGCAGGTAGAGCACCAGGCCGATCACGCCGGCGACCAGCAACAGGAACGGCCCGAACCAGAGCAGCATCGTCGTGCCCTTCAGCGGCGGCCGGTAGCGCACGAAGTCGCCGTAGCGTCCGACCATGAAGTCGAGGATTTCCTTGTCCGACTTGCCCTGGCCGATCTGCTCGCGGATCTCGCGGCGCAGGTCCTGCGCCAGGTCGGCGCGCGAGGCGGCCAGGGATTCGTTCTGGCAGACCAGGCAGCGCAGTTCTACGGAGATCGTCACCATGCGCTTTTCCACCGCCTCGTCCTGCGCCAGCGGCGCAGCTTCCTTGGCGAGAACCGGGTTTACCACAGAGGCACAGAGAACACAGAGAAAAGCGAAACACAAGAATCCTCTGTGTCTCTGTGTCTCTGTGGTTAATGGTTTGTTTATTTGTTCAGCTCCGCAACCAGCGGCAGGATGGTCTTTTCCAGCACGTCCTGGGTGACCGGGCCGATCTGCTTGTAGCGGATGACGCCGGCCTTGTCGATGACGTAGGTTTCCGGCACGCCGTAGACGCCGTAGTCGATGCCGACGCGGCCCTCGACGTCGGCGATCGACAGCACATAGGGATCGCCGAACTGCTTCAGCCACTTCAGCGCGTCGTCGCGCGGATCCTTGTAGTTGAGCCCGTAGATCGGCACGATGCCGGACTTGGCCAGCTCGACCAGGATCGGATGCTCCTGGCGGCAAGAGACGCACCAGGAAGCCCAGACGTTGAGCAGCCAGACCTTCCCCTGCATGTCCTTCGGCGCGAATTTCGCCTCCGGCGCGTGCAGCTGCGGCAGTTCGAAGGCCGGCGCCGGCTTGCCCACCAGGGGCGATGGCACCTCGCGCGGATTGAGGTTGAGGCCGACGGCGAGGAAGGCCACCAGCACGATGAAAATGCCCAAAGGCAGCATGTAGCGCATCATGCCGCGGCTCCTTGCGCGGCGACCTTGCTCGCTGCCGCCTTCTTCAGGCGGTAGCGCCGGTCGCTGAGGGCGAGGAAGCCGCCCAGCGCCATCAGCAGGCAGCCGCCCCAGATCCAGTCGACGAAGGGCTTGTAGTACACCCGCACGCTCCAGGCGCGCTCGTCGATCGGCTCGCCGAGCGAGACATACACGTCGCGCAGAATGCCGGTGTCGATGGCCGCCTCGGTCATCGGCATCGCCGAGGAGAAATAGCTGCGCTTCTCGGGGTGCAGGGTCTTCAGCGGCTTGCCGTCCTTCAGGAGCTCCACTTCGCCGACCATGGCGCGGTAGTTGGGGCCCATCTCAGGACGGACGCCGACGAAGCGGAAGGTGTAGCCGCCCACCGTCACCGTCTCGTCCGGCTCCATGCGCACGTCCTTTTCCTCCTGGTAGG
>WYAY01000178.1 GCA_011526165.1 Sulfuritalea sp. | reverse complement strand
ATCGTCATGGAGGACCCCTGCGCCGTGCTGCGCGAGAAGGAGGACGTCAAGGAGTTCTACCTCGGCATCAAGGACACCGGCGTGCGCGGCACGCGCCGCTGGAAGAAGAAGAAGACCTGGCGATGAACATGAAGCAAAGCGAACTGTCGTCACCCCCTTCCGCGGGAAGGGGGCCGGGGGGAAGGCCCTGATATGTGGTGGCTCAAGGATAATCCGCAGACCTGGTCCTCGCAGGACATCGTCGTCCCCGGCGACACCATCCCGCGCCTGTTCTGGAACGCCGTCTACCGGCGCGCCGACAAGATCATCTTCCGGCAGAAGTCCTATGGCCTGTGGCAAAGCCTGACCTGGCGGCAGCTGGGCGAGATCGTGCGCGAGATCGGCATGGGTCTCATCGAACTCGGCTTCGCGCCGGGCGAGACGGTCTCCATCCTCGGCAACACGCGGCAGGAATGGCTGTTCTGCGACCTCGCCGCCCTCTGCGCCGGCGGCATCAGCTCCGGCATCTACCCGACCGACTCGGCCGTCCAGGTGCAGTACCTGACGGAGGACTCGCGCTCGGTGTTCCTCTTCGTCGAGGACGAGGAACAGCTCGACAAGGCGCTCGAGGCGCGCGAAACCCTGCCGCTGCTGCGCAAGATCGTGGTGTGGGACATGGAAGGCCTGCGCAGCCTCGACGACCCGCAGGTGATCAGCCTGGAGCGCCTGCGCGAGCTGGGACGCGAGCGCATCGCCAGGCTCGGCGCCGGCACGGAGGCCGAATGGCGCGCGCGCATCGACAGCCGCCAGCCGGGCGACCTCGCCATCCTCATCTACACCTCCGGCACCACCGGCAAGCCGAAGGGCGCCATGCTCTCGCACCGCAACGTGGTCCACTCGATCCGCGGCTTCAACCTGATCATCGCGCAGGACGAATCCGACGAGCACATGTGCTTCCTGCCGCTGTGCCACGTCGCCGAGCGCATGGCCGGCGCCTACTTCTCGCTGTACACCGGCGCCGTGCTCAACTTCGTCGAGAACCCGGAGACCATCCCCGAAAACGTGCGCGAAATCCAGCCGACGGTGTTCCTCGCCGTGCCGCGCATCTGGGAGAAGTTCTATTCCGGCGTGATGATCGGCCTGGCCGAGGCCACCCACCTGGAAAAGCTCGCCTACAAGTGGGCCATCGGCGTCGGCATGAAGATGGTCGCCCTGTATGAAGCCGGCCAGCCGATCGGCGCCGGCCTCAAGGCGCTGCACTGGCTGGGCCGCTTCCTGGTGCTCAACAACGTGCGCAAGCTGATCGGCATCCACCGCTGCCGCTTCCTCATCACCGGCGCGGCGCCGATCTCGCCGGATCTCGTGCGCTGGTACATGGCGCTCGGCATCCCCATGCTGGAAGTCTGGGGCATGACCGAAACCGGCGGCGGCGCCACCTGCACCCCGGTCTCGCGCATCAAGCCCGGCATGATCGGCATCGCCAACGCCTACTGCGAGGTGAAGGTCGCCGACAGCGGCGAGCTGCTGGTGCGCGGCGACAACATCTTCATGGGCTACCTCAACCAGCCTTCGATCACCGCCGAGGCCATCGATGCCGAGGGCTGGCTGCACAGCGGCGACGTCGGCTACGTGGACGCCGACGGCTTCTTCAAGATCTCCGACCGCCTCAAGGACATCATCATCACCGCCGGCGGCAAGAACATCACCCCCTCGGAAATCGAGAACCAGCTGAAGTTCTCGCCCTATGTCACCGACGCGGTGGTGATCGGCGACAAGCGGCCCTACCTGGTCTGCCTGATCATGATCGACCAGGAGAACGTCGAGAAATTCGCCCAGGACCACGACATCCCGTTCTCCAACTACGCCAGCCTGTGCCGCGCGCCCGAGGTGCAGAAGCTGATCGAGGGCGAAGTGGCGCGGGTCAACAAGGAGTTCGCCCGGGTCGAGCAGGTCAAGAAGTTCCGCCTGATAGAACAGAAGCTGACGGCCGAGGACGAGGAACTCACGCCGACCATGAAGCTCAAAAGGAAATTCGTTAACCAAAAGTACGCAGACCTTATAGAATCCATGTACCGTTCCTGACGGATAACCTGAGGAGAGGAGACCTGAACATGAACAACTTCAAGACGAAACTCACCCTGCTGGCCGCCGCGGCCACACTGGCCTGGTCGGCCCAGGCCCAGCAGCTCGGCGTCACCAAGGACCAGATCGTGCTCGGCTCGATCCAGGACCTGTCCGGCCCGCTGGCCGGCTTCAGCAAGCCGGCACGCAACGGCATGCAGATGCGGGTCGACGAGATCAACGCGTCCGGCGGCGTGCACGGCCGCAAGATCAAGCTGGTCGTCGAGGACAGCGGCTACGATCCGAAGAAGGGCCTGCTCGCCGCGCAGAAGCTGGTGCAGCAGGACAAGATCTTCGTTATGGCCGGCACCATCGGCACGGCGGTGTCCATGGCCACCATGCCGATCCTCTTCGAGAAGAACATCCCGCACGTCTTCCCGCTCACCGGCGCGCGCGAGATGTACGAGCCGCTGCACAAGCTGAAGTTCTCCTTCGCCGCCCCCTACTATGACCAGATCCGCATCGGCGTGAAGTGGATGGCCAAGGAGCAGGGCTCGAAGAAGTTCTGCATCATCTACCAGGACGACGAGTACGGCCTGGAGGTGCTGCGCGGCGCCGAGGACGGCCTCAAGGACATCGGCATGGCGCTGGCCGAGAAGACCACCTTCAAGCGCGCCGCCACCGACTTCTCCGCCCAGGTGGCGAAGATGAAGGGGGCCGGCTGCGACACGGTGGTGATGGGCACCATCATCCGCGAGGCCATCGGCACCATCGGCACGGCGCGCAAGATGGGCTGGAACCCGCAGTTCCTCGGCAGCTCGGCCTCCTACACCGACCTGATCCACAAGCTCGGCGGCCCGGCCATGAACGGCTTCTTCGCCATGCACCAGGTCGGCGTGCCGTATCCGGACGACGCCTCGAAGAACGTGCGCGACTGGGCGGCGGCCTACAAGGCGCAGTTCAAGGAAGACCCCGGCCTGTTCTCCGCCTACGGCTACGTCATCGCGGACCTCTTCTACCAGACCGCCAAGCGCGCCGGCCCGAACCTGACCACCGACAGCTTCGTCAAGGCGCTGGAGAGCGGGGCCTTCCCGCGCGACATGTTCGGCAGCCCGGAGTACAGCTTCACCGCGACGCAGCACCTGGGCAACAAGAAGTCGCGCGCCAGCCAGATCCAGAACGGCAAGTGGGTGGCCGTCACCGACTACATGTCGAACTGAGCATCTTTACGGCCGAAAACGGGGCGCTGCGGCGCCCCGTTTTCATTTGCGCGGCAGGGTGAGGATGGCGCTGGTGCCGCCGCCCTCGCGCGCTTCCAGGCGCACGTCGCCGCCGTGGGCGCGGGCGATGGCGCGGGCGATGGCCAGGCCGAGTCCCGCGCCGCCGGTGTGGCGCGCGCGAGAGGCTTCCAGCCGCACGTAGGGCTCGAAGACGCGCTCGCGCTCCGCCGCAGGAATGCCGGGGCCGCGGTCCTCGATGCGGACCTCCACCGACGCGGCAGCATCGATGAGCGTGACGTCGACGGCGCCGCCGCCGTAGCGGCGCGCATTGTCGACGAGGTTGGCAAGGCAGCGGCGCAGCGCCTGCGGCCTGGCCGCGACCGGCGCCGCCGTGCCGTGGAGACTGACTTTTGCGCCGGCCGCCTCGGCATCCTCGGCCAGGCCCTCGATCAGGGCGACGAGGTTGAGCTTCACCGCCGGCTCGGTGTCCGCCCCGGCGCGCAGGTAGTCCAGCGTGCCGCCCACCATGGCGTCCATCTCCTCGATGTCGCGCTGCATCGCCGCGCGCGCCTCATTCTCGGGCAGCTGCTCCAGGCGCAGGCGCAGGCGGGTGAGCGGCAGGCGCAGGTCGTGCGAAACGCCGGCCAGCGCCTCGGCGCGCGTCTCCAGATACGCCTTCAGCGCGCGCTGCATGGCATTGAAGGAGCGCGCCGCGCGCGCCACCTCCTGCGGCCCGTTCTCCGGCAGCGGCGGCTGGTCCAGGTTGCGCGCCAGGCCGTCGGCGGCGTCGGCCAGCGAGGCCAGCGGCCGCGTCAGGCGTCGCACCGCCCAGCCGGAGAGCAGCGCCACGACGGCGGCAAGCAGGGCGAGCAGGCCCAGCGCGCGCAGCGGCCAGTCGCGCGACGGCTCGGGCAGGGCCTGGCGAAAGGTGAGCACGGCACCGTCGGCCAGGCGCGCCTGGGCCGAGAACAGCAGCAGGTGGCGCGGTGCATCGCCATGCGGTGGCCCGTGCGGGCGGTCGAGGCGGCGGCGTTCGTCGTTGCGCGGCGGCGCGCGACGGATCGACAGCACCTGCAGCTCGACCGGCCGCTCCAATTCGCGCGCCACGCGGCGCAGGAACGCCGCCGCATCGGGCGAGGCCTCCGCGCGCGCCTGCCAGGGCTCGTCGAGGGAAAGGCGCGTCGGCGGCACGCTCAGCGCGCGCACCACGCGCACTCGCTCCTCGCTCGCCATCCCGTCGAGCAGGGAGATGAGGCCGGCGATGCGCTGCGCCGAATATTCGCCGCGCAGCCGCTCGCCGAAGCGGGCGCGATCGTCGAGCATCAGCCAGGCGCCGGCGACATGGGCCACGACGAGGCCGGCCACCAGCGCCAGCGCGATCTGGCCGAACAGGCTCCTGGGCAACAGTCTCATGATGCCCTTTCACCCTCTCCCCAGCCCTCTCCCTCGCAGGGAGAGGGAGCGTCACTCCTCTCGCCCCGCGTGCGGGGAGAGGGGTCGGGGGAGAGGGGAAAACGCAGCCTCACGACTTCCTCTCCACGTCCGCCGCCAGCATGTAGCCCTCGCTCCGCACCGTCTTAATCAGCTGCGGCTCGCGCGCATCGTCGGCGAGGCGCCGGCGCAGCCGGTGCACCATGACGTCCACGCTGCGGTCGAAGGGGCCGGCCTCGCGCCCGGCCAACACGTCCATCAATTGGTCGCGCGACAACACGCGAAAGGCATTCTCGGCGAAGGCGCGCAGCAGCTTGAACTCGCCGTTGGAAAGCGGCACGACGACGCCGTCGGCGCCGACGAGATGCCGCGCGCCGAGGTCCAGCGTCCAGCCGGCAAAGACGAGCGCGCGGGCCGGCGCCTCGTGCGCGGCGTTCTCGCCGGCGCGGCGCAGGATGCTCCTGATGCGCGCCAGCAGCTCGCGCGGGTTGAAGGGCTTCGGCAGGTAGTCGTCGGCGCCCATCTCGAGGCCGACGATGCGGTCGGTGTCCTCGCCGCGCGCGGTCAGCATGAGGATCGGCAGCGACGACTCGGCGCGCAGGCCGCGGCAGAGCGAAAGGCCGTCCTCGCCCGGCAGCATCAGGTCGAGGATCACCAGGTCCGGCATCGCCGCCGCCATCCTGCCGCGCATGGCGGCGCCGTCCGCCGCGACCTCCACCTCGAAGCCGTTGCCGCCGAGATAGCCGCGCAGCAGCTCGCCCAGCTCGGGATCGTCGTCGACGATGAGAATCCGCTTGTTCATGGGCGCCAAGCATAGCGCGCCGGCGCGCTTGCGGCGCATTTGTGAGCGCGCTTCGACAAAGCGTAACAAACCATTAACAAAACCGCCCGCCGCTGAAAAATCCCGCTTACACACGGCGGGTTTAATGGCAACCGTACCTCAACCACACAGGAGAACACGCATGAACACCACTCGCAGCAAGCTCGTCACCGCACTCCTCGCCGCCGGCCTCGCCCTGGCCGCCGCCGCGCCCGCCTCGGCCATGCCCGGCCCCGGCATGCGCGAAATGACCCCGGAAATGCAGGAGCGCATGCAGTCCCGCATGCAGGCGCGCCTCGACAGGATGGCTAACCGCCTGGAGATCAAGGCTTCCCAGCAGGACGCCTGGCAGGCCTACGTCAAGGTGCACAAGGAGATGTTCGACGGCGGCATCAAGCCGGCGCCGAAGGACGCCGACGCCGCCGCGATCGCCCGCCACCGTGCCGACACAGCCGCGAAGATGGCGCAGAAGCTGGCCACCCTCGCCGACGCCACCGCCAGGCTGCAAAGCGCGTTGACGCCGGAGCAGGCCAAGACCCTCGCCGACATGACGCGCCATCCGATGGGCGGCCGCCACGGCAAGCACGGCGGCTTCGGCGGCCGCGGCGAGCACGGCCACCGCGGCATGATGGGCGGCGGTATGGGTGGTGGAATGGGCGGCATGCGCTGAGCCTTGAACTCCCCTCTCCCGCTCGCGGGAGAGGGGCCGGGGGAGAGGGTGACCAACCGCATGCCCCTCTCCCCAACCCTCTCCCCGCGAGCGTGGCGAGGGAGTAATCATCAAGGGAGAAACAATGAACCTGCAAGACACCCCGGCGCGCTACGGCGCCGTTTCCGTTTTCAACCACTGGCTCGGCGCGGCGCTGATCGTCGCCCTGCTCGCCATCGGCCTCTACTTCGAGGACATGCCGCGCGGCGACGAGAAGCTCTACTGGCTGCGCCTGCACATTTCCATCGGCGCGCTGGCGCTGCTGCCGCTCGCCTTCCGCATCTTCTGGCGCGCGCGCTCGGCCTCGCCCGAGCCGCTGCCGCAGCCGCCGGCGCAGCGCAAGCTCGCCCGCGCGCTGCACATCGCGCTGCTGGCGGCGATCGCCGCGCTGCTCCTCAGCGGCCCCCTCGCGGTGTGGAGCGGCGGCCGCGCCATCGGCGTCTTCGGCTGGTTCGCCATCCCGAGTCCGCTGGGCGAAATGCCGTGGCTGCACAAGGCGACGGAAATTGTTCACGGCATCGCCGCCAAGGTGCTACTCTTCATCCTTTCCGTCCACATTCTGGCCGCGCTCAAGCATGCCCTGCTCGATCGCGACGGCACCTTGTGGCGGATGTTGGGGCGCCCCGCGACGGCGCAGTGAGCAATCCCGTGCAATCCAATCATGGCAACAAGAAAAATCCTGGCGGCATCCTGCATCGTATTCACAACGGCATTGCTGGGGGCCTGCGGCCCGGGTGAGCAGAAACCCGGCGGCGGCGCGCCCGGCCCGGGGGGCGCCGCACCGCCGCCGCCCGAAGTGGAAGTCATCACGGTGGCCGCCGCCAGCGCCACCGTCACGCGCGAGCTGCCCGGCCGGCTGCAGGCGGTGCGCACGGCGCAGGTGCGCGCGCGCGTCGAGGGCATCGTCGAGCGGCGCCTGTTCGCCGAGGGCTCCGACGTCAAGGCCGGCACGCCGCTGTTCCGCCTCGACGCCCGCACCTACCGCACGACGGCGACGGCAGCCGAGGCGGACCTCGTCGCGGCGCGGCAGACCCACGAGCGCAATCGCCGCCTGCTCGAGCAGAAGATGGTCAGCCTGCAGCAATACGAGCTCGGCGAGGCGCGGCTGAAGCAGGCCGAGGCGGCGCTGGCGCGGGCCCGGCTCGATGTCGAGAACGCCAGCGTGCTGGCGCCGATCTCCGGCCGCATCGGCCGCGCCCTGGTCACCGAGGGCGCGCTGGTCGGCAAGGGCGAGTCGACGCACCTGGCGACCATCGAGCAGCTCGACCCGATCTACGCCAACTTCACCCAGTCGAACGCCGACCTGCTGCGCCTGCAGCAGGCCCTCAAGGCCGGCAAGCTGAAGCGCGCCGAGAGCGCAAAGGTCGAGCTGCTGCTCGAGGACGGCAGCGTCTACCCGCTGCCCGGCAAGCTGCTCTTCGCCGACCTCGCCGTCGATCCGAACACCGGCTCGGTGCAGATGCGCGCCGAGTTTCCCAACCCGCAGCGCGAGCTGCTGCCGGGCACCTTCGTGCGCATCCGCTTCCCCGAGGCGGAGATGGAGCAGGCCATCCGCGTGCCGCAGCGCGCCGTGCAGATGAGCGCGCAGGGCCAGTCGGTGATGCTCGTCGATGCCGAAGGCAAGGCGGCGCCGCGCCCGGTGAAGGTCGGCGCCATGGCCGGCAGCGACTGGATCGTCGTCGATGGGCTCAAGGGCGGCGAGCAGATCATCGTCAACGGCCTGCAGAAGGCGCGCCCCGGCACGCCGGTGAAGGCGGTGCCCGCCGGCGCCGCGCCGGCGTCCGCCCCTGGTACGCCGGCCGCCAGTCCCGCGCCCGCCGCGGGGAAATAAGCCGTGCTGCCGCGCTTCTTCATCGACCGCCCGGTCTTCGCCTGGGTCATCGCCATCGTCATCGTGCTGGGCGGCATCCTGGCATTGCGCAAGCTGCCGGTGGCGCAGTACCCGCAGGTGGCGCCGCCCGCCATCGCCTTCAATATCACCTACCCGGGCGCCTCGGCGCAGGTGATCGAGGACACCGTCACCGCCCTCATCGAGCAGGAGATGAACGGCATCGAGCGCCTGCTCTACATGGAGGCTTCCTCCGAGCTCGGCACCGGCACGCTGACGCTGACCTTCGAGCCCGGCACCAACCTCGACAACGCCTCGGTCGAGGCGCAGAACCGCTACAAGCGCGTCGAGGCGCGCCTGCCCGAGGACGTGCGCCGGCTCGGCGTGCCGGTGACCAAGCCGCAGCGCAACTACCTGCTGTTCATCTCCATCTACTCGCCCGACAAGAGCCACGACAACGTCGCGCTGGGCAGCTACGCGGCGGCCAACGTGCTCGACCAGATCCGCCGCGTCAAGGGCGTCGGCGAGGCGGTGCTGTTCGGCACCGAGTACTCGATGCGCCTCTGGCTCAGGCCCGACCGGCTGCACGCCTTCAACCTCTCGCCCGGCGAGGTCATGAAGGCGGTGCGGGCGCAGAACGTGCAACTCGCCACCGGCGAGCTCGGCCAGGCGCCGGCCGACAAGGGCCAGCAGTTCAACGCCGTCATCGTCGCGCGCGGGCGGCTCGCCACGCCGGAGGAGTTCGGCAACGTCATCGTGCGCGCCACGCCGGACGGCGCCACGGTGCGCGTCAGGGACATCGCCCGCGTCGAGCTGGGCGCCGAGAACTACAACATCTTCGCCCGCATGGACGGCCAGCCCAACGCCGCCATCGCCGTGCGCGTCGCCCCCGACGGCAATGCGCTGGAGGTGGCCAAGGCGGTGAAGGCGCGCGTCGGCGAGCTGTCGAAGTACTTCCCCAAGGGCATCGCCTGGGAAGTCCCCTACGACACCTCGCGCTTCGTCGAGATCTCCATCACCGAGGTGGCGATCACCCTGGCCGAGGCCATGCTGCTCGTCTTCCTGGTGATGTACCTGTTCCTGGAGAACTTCCGCGCCACGCTGATCCCGGCCGTGGTGGTGCCGGTGTCGCTGATGGGCGCGCTCGCCGGCCTCTTCGTCTTCGGCTTCTCGATCAACGTGCTGACCCTGTTCGCCATGGTGCTCGCCATCGGCATCGTGGTGGACGACGCCATCGTCGTCGTCGAGAACGTCGAGCGCATCATGAGCGAGGAGAAGCTGCCGCCGCGCGAGGCCACCATCAAGGCGATGGGCCAGATCTACGCCGCCGTGATCGGCATCACCCTGGTGCTGTGCGCGGTGTTCGTGCCGATGGCCTTCTTTGGCGGCTCGGTCGGCGCCATCTACCGCCAGTTCGCCGTGACGCTGGTGCTGACCATGGTGTTCTCGGCGCTGATGGCGCTCACCCTCACCCCGGCGATGTGCGCCACGCTGCTCAGGCACAAGCCCGGCGCCGAAATGCTGCCGAGCACCGGCTTCTTCGGCTGGTTCAACCGCACCTTCGCCCGCGCCGTCGCCGGCTACCGCGGCGCGGTGGCGCGCGTGCTCGGCCGCCGCGGGCGCTGGCTCGTCGTCTACGCCGCCGTCATCGGCGCCGCCGCCATCCTCTTCATGCGCCTGCCGGGCAGCTTCCTGCCCGAGGAGGACCAGGGCTACTTCATCAGCATGATCCAGCTGCCGCCCGGCGCGACGCAGGAGCGCACCGTCGAGGTGGTGAGCCAGGTCGAGGACTACTACCTCAAGCAGCCGGAGGTGGCGCACGTCATCGGCGTGGTCGGCTTCTCCTTCTTCGGCCGCGGCCAGAACGCCGCACTCACCTTCGTCCGCCTGAAGGACTGGGACGAGCGCAAGGGTGCCGACAGCGCCGCCAACTCGGTGATCCGCCGCGCCAACATGGCCTTCTCGCGCATCAAGCAGGCGATGATCTTCGCCGTCAACGTGCCGCCCATCCCCGAGCTCGGCGCCGTCGGCGGCTTCGACTTCCGCCTGCAGGACCGCAGCGGCCTCGGCCGCGAGAAGCTGATGGAGGCGCGCAACATCGCCCTCGGCCTGGCCGGCAGGAACCCCGCGCTCGCCGGCGTGCGGCCGGAAGGCCAGGAGCCGGGGCCGCAGCTGATGCTCGACATCGACTCGGCCAAGGCGCGCGCGCTGTCGATCGACCTCGCCGAGCTCAACGAGGCGCTGCAGTCCTCGCTCGGCGTGGCCTACATCAACGACTTCGTGCGCCAGGGCCGCATCCTGCGCGTGTACATGCAGGCCGACCCGCAGCTGCGCGCCACGCCCGAGGACATCATGCGCCTGCCGGTGAAGAACACGCGCGGCGAGATGGTGCCGCTGGCGGAAGTCGCGCGCCACCGCTGGATCGTCGGCCTGCCCAAGCTCGACCGCTACAACGGCAACCCGTCGATGAAGCTCTCCGGCAACCCGGCGCCCGGCCGCAGCACCGGCGAGGCGATGGACGCCATGGAATCGGTCGCCGCCCAGCTGCCGCCCGGCACCGGCTTCGACTGGTCGGGCACCTCGTACGAAGAGCGCCTCTCCGGTGCGCAGGCGCCGCTGCTCTTCGCGCTGTCGCTGCTGGTCGTCTTCCTCGCGCTCGCCGCCCTCTACGAGAGCTGGTCGATTCCCTTCGCCGTGATCCTGGTGGTGCCGCTCGGCATCTTCGGCTCGGTGCTGGCGGTGACGCTGCGCGGCCTGCCCAACGACGTCTTCTTCAAGGTCGGCCTCATCGCCATCATCGGCCTCTCGTCGAAGAACGCCATCCTCATCATCGAGTTCGCGCGCACCCTGCACGAGCGCGGCATGGGCCTGGTCGAGGCGACGCTGGAAGCCTGCCGCCTGCGCTTCCGCCCGATCCTGATGACCTCGCTCGCCTTCATCCTCGGCGTGATGCCGCTGGCCATCTCCAGCGGCGCCGGGGCGCAAAGCCGCCACGCCATCGGCACCGGCGTCATCGGCGGCATGATCAGCGCCACCGTGCTGGCGGTGTTCCTCGTGCCGGTGTTCTTCGTCGTGGTCAGCCGGATATTCCCCGGCAAGCCGCGGGCGGAAGGACACGAATCGTCCTGAGGCGCCGCGGGCGCGGCGGAAAAGTCAGCCGCCGTGCCACAGCGACTGACTTTCAGCGCGCCGGAGCGCCGGCGGGTGCGGCGCGGGCGGCGAGGATGGCGCCGACGGTCACGGCGCCGAGTCCCGCCAGCGCGAGCAGCGACAGCGGCTCGCCGAGGAGGGGCACGGCGGCGAGGGCAGACAGTCCCGGCACGAAGGCCATCTGCAGGGCGACGGTCTGCGCGCCGAGTTGGCGCACGGCGAAGGTGTAGAGAATCATGGCGACGAAGACCACCAGCACGCCCTGATAGGCCGCCTGCAGGGCGATCTCGGCGACGGGCGCCTGCGCCAGCGTGCTCGGCAGGAAGAAGTACCACACCGGCAGGTAGGCGGCCGCGCTGCCCAGCGTGGTGGCCACCGTCGCCGCCAGCGGCGCCATCGGGTGGCGCCGCAGCAGCAGGGTGAACACCGCCCACGACGAAGAGCCGCACAGGAAGAGGACGTCGCCCGCGAGCTGCAGGCCGGTGAGGCGCGGGCCGTGCGAGAAGGTGTCGGCGGCGGTGAGCAGGATGCCGGCGAGCACGCAGCCGAGCGCGATGCGCTGCGGCCGCGAGGGCTTCAGGCCGAGCCACAGCCAGGCGATGACGGCGGTGGCGAAGGGCAGCGAGCCCGGCAGCAGCACCGCGGCGTGCGCCGCCGGCGCCAGGCGGAAGCCGGCATACACGGCGGTGGCGTAGCCGATGCCGCCGAAGAGCGAGAACAGCGCGACCACCCTGAGGGGCGGCAGCGCGACGCGCGGCAGGAAGAATGCAGCGACCAGCGCGCCGACGCCGAAGCGCAGCGCCGTGACGTCCCAGCCGGTGAGCGT
>WYAY01000177.1 GCA_011526165.1 Sulfuritalea sp. | reverse complement strand
CTGCCGGCGAGCTGGAGTGCCGCGTCAAGCGCATCGCCACCGGCTGGGAGCACGAGTTGCGCATCGCCGTCGAGGCGGTGCTCGACGTCAACGCGCTGTGGCCGCTGGTCGGGGACTTCTACAAGGAACTGTCCGGCACGCGGCTGCGCCTGGCGACCGAAGTGCTCGGCGGCTGCTGGGATGCGCTGGCCACAAGGCGCGCCGACCTGGCCATCGGCGCGCCCGGCGACATGCCGCCGGGCGGCGGCTACCGCACGCGCCTGCTCGGCCGCTCGCAGCCGGTGTTCGCCTTGGCGCCGTCGCATCCGCTGGCCAAGGCGCGCGAGCCGCTGCCTGCCGCGGAAATCCTCAAGCACCGCGCCGTGGTGATCGCCGACACCTCGCGCCAGCTGCTGGCGCGCACGGCCGGCCTGCTCTCCGGGCAGGACACGCTGGTGGTGCCGGACTTCGCCGCCAAGCTCGCCGCCCAGGTGGCGGGCCTCGGCGTCGGCCACCTGCCGCTGCCGCTCGCCGCGCCGGCCATCGCCGCGGGAAGGCTGGTGGCGAAGCGCACCGTCGAGCCCGGCCCCGACCTGCCGCTGCACCTCGCCTGGCGCAGCGACCACGAGGGGCAGGCGCTGGAATGGTTCCTGGAGGGGCTGGAAGACGAAGGGCTGCGCGCGCGCCTGCTCGGCGAGGCGCCGAGAAAAATCAAACGTGCGGGGCGTTCACCCAGTCGATGATGCCCTGCCATTGCGGCAGGTCCTTCTCGGCGCGGGCAGGCGAGAGATCGAACAGCGTCAGGCCGTGGGCGGCCGCCTGGACGTAAACCTGCGTGTCGCGCAGGAAGCCGAGCACCGGCACGTCGAGTCCTTCGACGAAGCGCTCCAGCTCGTGCGCCGCACGCGTGCGCGCATCGACGCGCATGCCGACCACGGCGACGAAGGTCTTCTGGTTGCGCACCGCCTTCTCCTCCAGCAGCACGTTGAGGAAGTCGCGCGTGGCGAGGATGTCGAAGATCGAGGGCTGCAGCGGCACGAGGACGCGGTGGATGCTCTTCACTACCACGTCGAGCTTTTTCCCGTGCAGCCCCGCCGGCGTGTCGAGCACGACGTGGCTGGTGTCCTTCGGCGGCCGCGCCGGCTCGCCCGGGGCGATGTCCCAGCTGCGGATCGGTGGCAGTGCGTCCGGCCGCAGCTTCAGCCATTCGCGCGAGGACTGCTGGCGGTCGATGTCGCCGAGCATGACACGGTGGCCCTGGCGCGCGAAGTAGCCGGCGAGGTTGGTCGCCAGCGTGGTCTTGCCGCAGCCGCCCTTGGGGTTGGCGATAAGGAATGAATGCAGCATGGCGGCAATTTATCACACCGCCCGTCATTTCCGCATACCCATGGATTCCCGCGTTCGCGGGAATGACGTATGCTTTTCCGGCGCTTGTTGAGGAGACGGAGATGGCAGAAAAACCCGGCTGGCAGGGCCGCTTCTACGAGGACTTCGAGGTCGGCGACGTGTACCGCCATCCGCTCGGGCGCACCGTGCTGGCGGTGGACAACTCGTGGTTCACCCTGCTCACGCAGAACACCGCGCCGATCCACTTCGACCGCCACTACGCGGCGCAGACCGAATTCGGCCAGCCGCTGGTCGATTCGACCTTCACCCTCGCGCTGATCACCGGCCAGAGCGTCACCGATATCTCGCAGAACGTCTTCGCCAACCTCGGCTGGGACGAGGTGCGCCTGCCCAATCCGGTGTTCGAGGGCGACACGCTCTATTCGCAGTCGGAGGTGCTGGAGAGGCGCGAATCGAAATCGCGCCCCGACGTCGGCATCGTCAAGGTGCGCACGATCGGCTACAACCAGGACGGGAAAACGGTGATCAGCTTCATCCGCACCGTGATGGTGTTCAAGCGCGGCAGGGCGCCGGTGCTGCCGCGGCCGGCGCCAAACTGAAACCTGGAAAAGTCAGTCGCTGCAATACGGCGATTACGGGAGCAGGATCGTCGAGCCGGTGGTCTTGCGCGCCTCCAGATCCGCCTGCGCCTTCGCCGCGTCCTTCAGGACGTAGCGCTGGTTGACCTCGATCTTCACCTTGCCCGAGGTGACCATGCCAAACAGTTCGTCCGCCGTCTGCACGAGGTCGCTGCGTTTTGCCGTATAGACAAACAGCGTCGGCCGGGTGATGAACAGCGCGCCCATCTTCGCCAGCAGGCCGAGGTCGAAGGGCGGCACCGGGCCAGAGGCCGCGCCAAACAGCGCCATCATGCCCATGGGACGCAGGCACGACAGCGAATCCATGAAAGTGTCGCGGCCGATGGAGTCATACACCACCGCCACGCCCTCGCCGACCGTCAATTCCTTGACGCGATCGGCGAACTTCTCGCGGGTGTAGACGATGGGGTGGTCGCAGCCGTGCGCCTTCGCCAGCGCCGCCTTCTCGTCCGAGCCGACTGTGCCGATCACCTTCGCGCCAAGCGCCTTTGCCCACTGACAGACGATGAGGCCGACGCCGCCGGCCGCGGCATGGATAAGGATGGTGTCGCCCGGCTGCACGCGGTAGGTGCGCCGCAGCAGGTACTGCGCCGTCATGCCCTGCAGCATCATCGCCGCGCCCTGCTCGAAGCTCAGCGCCTCGGGCAGCTTCACCAGCCGGTCGGCCGGGATCAGGCGCACTTCCGCATACGCGCCGACCGGCCCGCCGGCATAGGCGACGCGGTCGCCGGCCTTGAGGTCCTTCACCTCGGCGCCGACCGCCTCCACCACCCCCGCGCCTTCCAGCCCGATGCCCGAGGGCAGCGGCAGCGGATAGGCACCGGTGCGATGGTAGATGTCGATGAAGTTGAGGCCAACGGCATGATGGCGCACGCGCGCCTCGTTCGGACCGGGATCGCCGACGGCGACCTCTTCCCATTTCAAAACCTCGGGACCGCCGGGCTGGTGGAAGCGGATGGCGTGGGGCATGAGTCTCTCCTTATCGTTGGAGGAACAATTCTATGCCCTGAGGTGATTCGCATCCACCACCGCCAACGCCGTCATGTTCACCAGCCGCCGCACCGTCGCCGTCGAGGTGAGGATATGCGCCGGCTTCGCCGCGCCGAGCAGGATCGGGCCGACGGTAATGCCGTCGCCGGCGGTGATCTTGAGCAAGTTGAAGGCGATGTTGGCGGCATCCAGGTTCGGCATGATGAGCAGGTTGGCCTCGCCCGTCAGCACCGAGTCCGGGAACACCTTCTGGCGGATCTCCTCGGACAGCGCGGCGTCGCCGTGCATTTCGCCGTCCACTTCCAGCTGCGGCGCGCGCTCGGCGATGAGGCGGCGCGCCTCGCGCATCTTCATGGCCGACGCGGTCTTGCGGCTGCCGAAGTTGGAGTAGGACAGCAGCGCCACCTTGGGCGCGATGCCGAAGCGGCGCACTTCCTCGGCCGCCATCAGCGCCATCTCGGCGATCTGCTCGGCGGTCGGGTCTTCGTTGACGTAGGTGTCGCAGATGAACAGCGTGTGGCGCGGCAGCATCAGCACGTTCATGGCGGCGAAGTTGCGCGCGCCGGGCTTCAGGCCGATGACGTTGGCCACCCGTTCGAGGTGGCGCGGCAACTGGCCGTGGGTGCCGCATAGCATGG
>WYAY01000176.1 GCA_011526165.1 Sulfuritalea sp. | reverse complement strand
CGCCGATGAGGTTGGCCGCCAGCGTGCCGAGCGGAATCGTCGGGAACAGCGGGTTGAGGGCGGCACCGAGGCCCCAGCGCGCCCAGGCGCCCAGCGCGGCGCCGCCTCCCACGGCCAAGAATGATCCCAAGCTCATGATCGTTTTAGGTTTTCCAAGCCGGATTGTAACCCGCCGTAAGGTTTCGCCCCCAGCCCCGGTCTATTCCGGCGAGAGGCGAGATTTCGCCGATCGACCCCAACCCCAACAGGAGAGACAAGATGAAAACCAGCAAAACCCTGATCACCGTCGCCCTCGGCAGCGCCTTCGCCGCCACCGCCGCCCTCGCCCCGGTCGCCCACGCCGCCGGCAATCCCTTTGCAGCCAGCCAGCTTTCCTCCGGCTACCAGCTCGCCCAGGCCGACACCAGGATGGACGGCAAGATGAAGGACGGCTCGTGCGGCGGCAAGAAGAAGGACGGTTCCTGCGGCGGCGACAAGAAGAAGGACGGTTCCTGCGGCGGCGACAAGAAGAAGGACGGTTCCTGCGGCGGCGACAAGAAGAAGGACGGCAAGTGCGGCGGCGACAAGAAGAAAGACGGCAAGTGCGGCGAAGCCAAGTGCGGCGGCGACAAGAAGAAGTAAGTCGTCCCGCGCCATGACCATCATGAAGTCCCGCGGGATTTCCGGCGCCGGCCTCGGCTTCAGGCGGGAGCTCATCCCCGACCTGAAGGCCGGGGTGCCCGCCCACATCGATTTCTTCGAGATCGCCCCGGAGAACTGGCTCGGCATCGGTGGCAGTTCGGCAAAGGACCTGCGCGCCTTCACCGAGCGCCACGCCTTCGCCTGCCACGGCCTGTCGCTCTCGCTCGGCGGCCCGGCGCCGCTCGACGAGGCGCTGCTCGCGCGCATCAGGGCTTTCATGCGCGAGCACGGCATCCGGCTCTACACCGAGCACCTGTCCTGGTGTTCGGACGACGGCCAGCTCTACGACCTGCTGCCGATCCCGTTCACCGAAGAGGCGGTGCGCTGGACGGCGGCGCGCGTGCGCCGCGCCCAGGACATCCTCGGCATGCGCATCGGCCTCGAGAACGCCTCGTATTACGTCGCGCCGCCCGGCGCGGAGCTGAACGAGATCGAATTCATCCGTGCCGTCATCGAGGAGGCCGACTGTCTGCTGCACCTCGACGTGAACAACATCTACGTGAACAGCCTCAACCACGGTTTCGACCCGTCCGCCTTCCTGCGCGAACTGCCGTTGGAACGCACCTGCTACGTCCATGTCGCCGGCCACTACGTCGAGCCGGACGGCCTCGTCGTCGACACCCACGGCGCGCCGGTGATCGACCCGGTGTGGGCGCTGCTCGAGGAGGCCTATGCGATCTGCGGCCCGCAGCCGACCTGCCTCGAGCGCGACTTCAACATCCCGTCGCTCGATGCGCTGGCGGCGGAAGTCGGCGTCATCGCGGACATCCAGCGCCGTGCTGCAGGGACTGACTTTCAACGGGTGGCCTCATGAACGCGCCCCTGCCCGAATTCCAGCGCTTCCAGTTCGCCTTCGCCCGTCACGTGCGCGACCCGCGCGGCGCGCCGCGTCCCGCCGGCGTGCCGGCGCGACGCATGGGCCTCTACAACGAGCTGCTCTTCAACAACATCGCGAACAGCCTGAACGCCTGCTTCCCGGTGGCGCGCGCCCTGCTGGGCCCACGCCGCTGGCCGCGCCTCGCGCGCGCCTTCTTCCGCGACTGGCGCTGCGCGACGCCGCACTTCCGCGAGATCCCGCGCGAGTTCGTGCGCTACCTGACGGAAGCGGCGGAAAGCCAGCCGCCCTGGCTGGCGGCGCTCGCCCACTACGAGTGGGCCGAGCTGGCGGTCGACATCCTGGACGCGCCGCCCGCGCCGGCCTGCGACCCCGACGGCGATCTCCTCGACGGCCGGCCGGTGCTCGGCCCCGCGCTGATGAACCTCGCCTATGCCTGGCCGGTGCACAAGCTCGGCCCGGCGCATCGCCCGCGCCGCCCAGAGCCGGCGCACCTGCTGGTGTTCCGCCGCGCCGACGACACGGTGGGCTTCATGGAACTCAATCCCGTCTCGTCGCGCCTAGTCGCCCTGCTGCAGACAGACGCCTTGACGGGACGCGAAGCGGCGCTGCGCATCGCCGCCGAGCTTCGCCACCCGAACCCCGATGCCGTCGTCGCCGGCGCCGCCGCCATGCTCGCCGAATTGCGCGCGGCCGGCGCCATCCTGGGAGCGCGCGCATGATGCCATTCGCCAACAGAATCCTCGCCCTGCTCGACGGCGCCGGCGCCTGGCTCGCCCCGCTCGGCCTGCGCCTGCTCCTCGCCTGGGAGTTCTTCGAATCCGGCCTGGAGAAATTCCGCGGCGAGAACTGGTTCGGCGACATCCAGGACCAGTTCCCCTTCCCCTTCGACCTCGTGCCGCCGGAACTCAGCTGGCAGCTGGCAACCTGGTTCGAGCTCGCCGGCGGCATCGCGCTGCTGGTCGGTCTCGGCACGCGCTTCTTCTCGGCATCGCTGTTCGTGCTGACGGTGGTGGCCATCGGCGCGGTGCACTGGCCGGCCGAGTGGCACACGCTGGCCGAGCTGGCGCAGGGCTATGCGCTGACCGACAAGGGCCAGGGCAACTACAAGCTGCCGCTGATCTTCCTCGTCATGCTGCTGCCGCTGATCCTGACGGGGCCGGGCCGCCTCAGCCTGGATGCCTGGATCGCCCGTCGCACGACAATGACGAGACGCGGAAACTTTGGCAAAGTAGCTGCGTGATGCTGAACCCCTTCCGCCAGCGCCAGTTCGACCAGGCCGCGCGCGCCTACGGCGCCGACCTGTACCGCTACGCCTACTGGCTGTGCCGCGACCGCTTCGTCGCCGAGGAGCTGGTGCAGGAGGCCTTCGCCCGCGCCTGGAAGAACTGGGACAGCCTGGAGGACCTCGCCGCGGTCAAGCCCTGGCTCATCACCATCCTGAGGAACGAGCACGCCCGCCTCTACGAGCGCAAGCGCCTCGACTACAGCGACGACGATCCGCAGGAACTGGAGATCCCCTCGCGCGACCGTCCCAGCGCGCATCTCGAGCTGGAGCAGCTGGTGGAGGAACTGCCGCCCGCCTACCGCGAGCCGCTGGTGCTGCAGGTGCTGGGCGGCTACGAGTGCAAGGAAATCGCCGAGATGCTCGGCACCACCGAGGGGGCCGTCATGACCCGCCTCACCCGCGCGCGGCAGGCGCTGCGCGCGCATTTGTCCGAACCCGCGAAAGCGAGGGTAGCCCAATGAACTGCCTGGAATTCCGCAGAGAAAAACTCGCCGATCCGCGCCGCCTCACCGCCGAGGCACAGGCGCACCTGAGCGACTGTGCCGCCTGCCGCGGCTTCGCCGCCGAGGTGGACGAGAACGAGGCGCGCCTGGCCGAAGTGCTAGACGTGCCGGTGCCCGAGGGCCTCGCCGAGCGCATCGTCCTGCGCCGCAAGACGCAGACCCGCTTCTCGCCGCGCCTGGGCATGCTCGCCGCCTCGCTGGTGCTGACTTTCGCCTTCGGTTTCCAGCAGTGGCGGGATTTCTCCTCGCAGGACTATGCGAAGCTGGCCATCGAGCACGTCATGCACGAGCCGGAATCCTTCACCACCGTGCGCAGCGCCGACCCCGAGTTGTTCCGCCGCGTCATGCACACCTTCGGCGGCGAAATGCAGGCTTCGCTCGGCAAGGTGCGCTACATGAAGCTGTGCCCGGTGCCGGAGGGCACCGGCTGGCACATCGTCTTCGAAACGGAGGACGGCAAGCTCGCCACGCTGATCCTGATTCCCGCCAAGCGCATGAAGGCCGACTCGGAACAGGCGCAGGTCGGCGGCTGGAACGCCGTGGCGCGCCCCGGCGGGCAGGGTTTCTACGCCGTCATCACCGATTCGCCGGACAATCTGGCCAAGGTAGACGAGCTGGTCCGGCAGAAAGTGCGCTGGCGCGGTTGAACCAATTTTCACGGCCGCCGGTCATAATGGCGGCCATGAAATCCCATCATCTCCATCTCGCTGCCGGGCTCGGCTGCCTCGCCCTGGTCGGCTTCGCCGCGTACTACCTGCAGGGGGCCGTCGGCCTGCTGCCCTGCCCGCTGTGCGTGATCCAGCGCATCTTCTTCATCCTGTTCTCGCTGACCGCTCTCGCCGCCGCCTTTCACCGCCCGGCCGGCGCCGGGCGCTGGCTCTACCTCGGCCTGCTCGACCTGTGGGCGACGCTGGGCGCGGCGGTCGCCGGCTGGCAGGTCTACCTGACCTACCACCCGCAGGCCGCCGAGTGCGGCATCAGCCCGGAGGAGCGCTTCCTCAACGGCCTGCCGCTG
>WYAY01000025.1 GCA_011526165.1 Sulfuritalea sp. | reverse complement strand
TTTACATAATACAGATTATGCGAATCATGTCACCTGGAACGTTGATGCGATTCGTAACGTGTTCCTATTCTCTTGCTCCCGCCTTCTGAAGCATTTCCTTTATTTTTGAATGGCCTGATTCTTTTGCCCACTTCAAGGCCGTTATGCCATCTGCCGTCTTGATGTCGGTATCGGCATCCGCTTCGAGCAAGAGCTTCACAACTTCGGCATGACCGCTTTTGGCGGCCATCATCAAGGCGGTGGCATGATTGGGCGCCCTGGCGTCGACGTCAGCCCCTTTGTCAATCAGGAATTCGACGACTTGGGCGTGACCTCCGAATGCGGCATAGGCCAATGGGGTCCAGCCGGAGTGATTGATTTCCGCTCCAGAAGCCACCAGCAGCTGGGCCATTTCAAGCTGGCCTTTCAGGGCAGCCATCATCAAGGCTGTATCGCCATACTGGTTGCGGCTGTGGACGCGAGCCCGGTGCCCGATGAGAAACTTGACCAGATCGAGATTGCCCTTCTCGACGGCCAGTATCAGCAGCGTATTTCCTGACTTGTCGACGGTATTGACATCCATGCCGCGTTGCAGGATGGCCGTCACTTCACTCGTGTTGTTGTCCTCGATCGCCTTCAGGAGATCGTCATAGACGCCAGGAAAAGCGGCACCGGCTTGCAGCAGGAGCAGCAACCCGCCGAGTAAACTTGCTATTTTCTTTTTCATTTCAATCAATTCTGGTCTTGAACAGGCGACAAAAGTTCTCGCTTGTCGCGCGCTCGATTTCAGGAATTTCCATTTTCTTGATGGCGGCAATTTCCTCGGCCACATATCGAACGTAGGCCGGTTCATTGACCTTGCCGCGATAGGGTACTGGCGCTAGATAGGGGGCGTCTGTTTCGACGAGGATTCTATCGATGGGCACGGCTCGCGCGACTTCCTTGATTTGCTTGGCATTTTTGAACGTCACGATGCCTGAAAAGGAAATGTGAAAACCGAGCGAGAGCGCCTCCTCGGCCACCGCCAGGGTTTCCGTAAAGCAATGCATGACCCCGCCCACTTGCTGGGCGCCCTCCTCCCGCATGATGCGCAATGTATCTTCCGCTGCCTCTCGAGTATGAATAATCAGCGGCTTGTCTATCTCCCTGGCGGCGCGGATATGGACACGGAAGCGTTCTCGTTGCCATTCGGGCCGGTCCTTATGCCAGTAATAGTCGAGTCCGGTTTCTCCGATGCCGAGCACGCGCTCATGGCTGCCCAGGCGAGCCAGGGTTTCAACATCGGGTTCGGTGCCCTCCCGATGTTCCGGGTGGACACCCGCCGTGGCAAAAATGTTCTTGTGCGTCTCGGCCATGCCCATGATCCTCGGCAAGCCTTCCAGGCTGACGCCGATGCATAGGGCGGCAGCCACCCTGGCGTTCTTCATGGAATCAATTACTTGATCGAGGCGATCGAACAATTCCGGAAAATCGAGATGGCAGTGCGAATCGACCAGCATTGGCAATGATTCGTCGCCACCTAAATGGTGTGCGTCTGCCGCCCCGCCGGATAGCCGGCCAGTATGGTCTCGATTTTCCGCTTGGCAGTCTGGCCCGACTCGTCCTCGCTGAATTGAACGCCTATGCCCTGCGTCTTGTTGTTTTGCGCACCAGCCGGGGTGACCCAGACGACCGAGCCGGCAATGGGCAGTTTTCCGGGTTCGTCCATCAGCGACAGGAGCATGAAGACCTCATCCCCCAAAGCATAGGGTTTTGCGGTCGGCACGAAAATCCCGCCGCGTTTGAGGTAAGGCATGTATGCAGCGTAAAGTGCTGATTTGGAGTTGATATTCAACGAAAGCACGCTCGGTCGCGCGCCTGGCGGCAGGGGTTTGGCGGATTCTGACATCCTATCTCCCACTCAAGGCTGCCCGGGCATAGCGGGACAGCATGTCTTCCAGGAAAAGGCGGGGATTCAAGGGGTGCTGCGATACCGCGCGAATCCTAAGTAAATCATTGTAGCAGTCAATCAGTGCGTTCAATGAGGCGCGTCCGGCTGCTGCGCGAAGTTCCTGCAACTTGTGGGCATGAAACAACGTCCTGCCGCAAACTTTCATGGAAACAAGGTCGAATACCCATTTCTGCATCCAGATGACGAGAGTGCGGCGCTGCAAGGCCGCTTCTCCATCCTTGTTTTCCTTGAGCCAGGATTCCCAGCGGCCGGCAATGGCGACCGGGCCGGAATGCTCGATCCGGGCCAAGTCGCTGAAAAAGGTTTCCAGACGATCCCAGTCGCCGTCCTCATCCATGGCAGCCAGTGGCATCCCGCCAGCGTGGGCCAGCAGATGTTGGGCATGCCTGGCATCGGATTGGCCCAGCCATTCCAGCGCGGCCGTGGCCGGAGGCTTCTCAAAATTCAACACCTGACATCGGCTCAGAATCGTCGGTAAAAGCCTTCTCTTGCTATTAGTTATTAATAGAAACAAAGTAGTTGAAGATGGTTCTTCAAGTGCTTTAAGAAGAGAATTTGCGGTTGCCGGATTCATTGCCTCAGCCGGCCGAATGATGATGATCCGGGCTCCCTGCCGATGCGTCCCGATGGCCAGATAATCGTCCAGCGCCCGTATTTGATGGATGCGGATCTGTTCCGACTTCTTTTTGGTGGAAGCCGCTTCGGAATCCGTTTCACTGTCTTCGGATTCGTCCGAGCCGGGCTCGATCAGGCGGAAATCCGGATGATTGCCGGTTTGAAACCAGTTGCAGGATGGACAGGTGCCACAAGCTTCGTTTAGTCCGGTTGCGGTTTCGCACAAAAGACGGGCTGCCAGGGATTGCGCGAAAGCAGTTTTCCCGCCTCCGGTCGGACCAGCCAGAAGCAAGGCATGCGGAATCCGCTCAGGTTGCCCGAGCAATTGTGTCCAAAGGTCATTTTGCCAAGAAAATATCATTATTAACAGATATTAGAAACAATATCCTCAAGTACATTCTTGATTTTTTCGATGGTTTGTGTGGCGTCTATGATCTTGATTCGGTCCGGTTCTGTAGCGGCTCGCTGCAAATAGACATGCCTGACCCGTTCGAAGAATTCCCGGGTTTCCTTTTCGAAACGGTCTGGCGCATTCCCGGTTCCGACCAGGCGCTCACAAGCGATATTCGTGGGCAGATCGAAAACCAGGGTCAAATCAGGCTGAAAGCCAGCCTGCACCCAGTTCTCAAGCATCGCGATCTTTTCTGGCGCCAACCCCCTACCCCCGCCCTGGTAGGCATGGGTTGCATCGGTAAAGCGGTCGGATACGATCCACTTTCCTGCCGCGAGCGCGGGAAGGATCAACTTGTCGAGGTGCTCGCGCCGGGCGGCGAACATCAGCAGGGCCTCGGTTTCCAGATGCATGGGTTCGGACAGCAGCAAGGCGCGCAGCTTTTCCCCCAGCGGCGTTCCACCCGGCTCGCGCGTGGCGACGACCTCCTTTCCCCGCGACTTGAGGAATCCGGCCAGCCAGGCGTGATGGGTGCTCTTGCCGGCCCCGTCGATTCCTTCCAGCGTGATGAACTTGCCGCGCATTCAGTTTCCTTTTCGCAATTGGTACTTTGCCACGGCCCGATTGTGTTCTTCCAGCGTGCGGGAGAACTGGCTCGACCCATCGCCCCGGGCGACAAAATAGAGCATTTCCGTTTTTGCCGGGTGCATCACCGCCTGTATCGACGCGGTACCGGGCATGGCGATCGGGGTGGGCGGCAGGCCGGGACGGGTATAGGTGTTGTAGGGGCCGTCGGCAAGCAGGTCGCGCTTGCGGAGGTTGCCGTCAAATTTCTCGCCCAGGCCATAGATCACCGTCGGATCCGTCTGCAGCAGCATGCCGCGCTTCAGGCGATTGAGGAAAACCGAAGCGATCTGCGCGCGGTCGCCGGTCTTGCCGGTTTCCTTTTCCACGATCGAGGCAAGGATCAGGGCTTCATAGGGGGAGGAATACGGCAGGCCCTTTTCGCGCGCTGCCCATCCGGCCGAGAAAACCTGATCCATCTGCCGATAGGCACGGCGGAGGATGTCGATGTCCGACGAGTTCCTGGCAAAGAGGTATGTATCCGGAAAGAAACGCCCTTCCGGCGATCCTTCGAGCCCGAGTTTCTCCATCACTTGAAGATCGGTCAGCCCCGCCGTGTCGTGGCGGATATCCGGATGAGCGTCGAGCGTGGCCCGCATCTGGCGGAAGGTCCAGCCTTCCAGGAGCAGGATTTCGGTCTGGGTGACATCGCCCTTGGTGATTTTTTCAAGCAGTTGCAGGGGAGTGATGCCCTGGCTGATTTCGTAGCTGCCGGCCTTGATGCCTGCCGCCTTGCCGAGGATGCGTCCCAGGAGGGTGAATTGCCAATCGGCTATCGGCACCCCGGCTTGCGCGATTTGGCGCGATGCGGCGCGCAGCGGACTGCCCGACTGGATGGCGAAATCGAGGACGGCAGTATTGAGCCTCAAGGGCGACAGGGCGAAGTAAGCCATCCAGCCGACGAAGAGCAGGGCAATGGCAAACGCCAGGCCGAACAGGCGGAGCAACCAGCGCATCGTCAAGCGGGAATGGGAATGGGATAAGAAGGTGCCGGCGTCACAAAAGCTATAATAACCCACCCCCAACCTGAAACAGCCGTCATGAATTCCAACTGGCAGAACTTCCTCACGAGCCGCGGCGCGCATTTTGTCGGTGAGCATGCAATCGATTTCGGCGATGCGAAGGCCGAACTCGAAGCGGCTGCGTCCGCCACCGTTCTCTCGGCGCTGACCCAATTCAGCCTGATTCGCGCAACGGGCGAGGACGCCGCAAGCTTCCTGCACAACCTGCTGACCAACGACGTGCAGCACCTTGGACGCAATCGGGCCGAGCGCTGCGGCTTCTGCAGTCCGAAAGGCCGTCTCCTCGCCGACTTCCTGCTCTGGCGCGAGGATAACGACTATCTGCTCCAGCTTTCGGCGGACATCCAGCCGGCCATGCTCAAGAAGCTGGGCATGTATGTGCTCCGCTCTAAAGTGAAGTTGTCCGACGCCGGCAACGATGTGGCGCTGCTCGGCCTGTCCGGCAGCGAGGCGCCGGCAGCGCTCAAGGCCGCTGGGATAGACGCTCCTGCTGCGCCATTCGATGTGACGCATTTTGCGGACGGGGCCGTCATCCGCCTGGACGCACATCGTTTCCAGCTGGCCGTCCGCGCCGAGGCGGCCGCAGGGATCTGGGAGCGGCTGTCTGCGCTGGCGAAGCCGGTCGGCGTGCCGTCCTGGCGCTGGCTGGAGATCGCCGCCGGCATTCCGCACATCACCGCATCGATACAGGAAGAGTTCGTGCCGCAGATGGCCAACCTGGAATTGATCGGCGGCGTCAGTTTCACCAAGGGCTGCTATCCGGGCCAGGAAGTGGTGGCGCGCACGAAATACCTCGGCAAGGTCAAGCGCCGCACCTATCGCGGGCATCTCCTGACGGATTGCCCGCCGGCCGGCGCGGATCTGTTCAGCCCGGACCTGGCGGATCAGTCCTGCGGCAAGGTCATCGACTCGGCGCCCGCGCCGTCCGGCGGCTGCGAGGTGCTGGCCTCGATGCTGATGTCGAGTGCCGAAACAGGCGAGGTACGTGTCGGGAGCGCCGACGGTCCGCGACTCACCTTCCTCGCCCTGCCCTACGCGCTGGAGTAGCTTGCCCAAGCATGTGCCTGATCCTGCTGGCCTGGCAGGCCCATCCCGACTACCCCTTGGTGGTCGCCGCCAACCGCGACGAGTTCTTTTCTCGCCGTACTGCGGCGGCTGACTTTTGGGACGACGCGCCCATCGTGCTGGCCGGGCGCGATCTCGCAGCCGGGGGAACCTGGCTCGGCATTACGCGTACCGGGCGCTTTGCCGCGCTGACCAATTTCCGCGATCCATCGCGCAACAAAGCAGGCGCTCCCTCGCGCGGCGAACTGGTCAGACGCTTCCTGACCGGCAGGCAAAACGCACAGAACTATCTCGCCGAACTCGAGGCGGAGGCGGATCGCTACAACGGCTTCAACCTGATCTTCGGCGACATGAATGGGCTATGGTGCTTCTCCAACTGCGGCGAGGGGGAACGGCAACTTACGCCCGGCATCTACGGGCTGTCGAACCATCTGCTCGACACACCCTGGCCCAAGGTTGCCCTCGGCAAATCGGCCCTCAGTGCAGCCTTGCAGGCCCTGCCTGAAGAAGCGCCGCTTTTCGCGCTGCTGCGCGACGATCGCATGGCGCCTGACGAGGCGCTGCCGCGCACCGGCGTCAGCCTCGATTGGGAGCGGCTGCTGTCGGCGGCCTTCGTCCGCTCGCCCGAATACGGCACGCGCTCGGCCACCGTACTGCTGGCTGACCGCAGCGACAGGGTGCGCTTCATCGAACAGACCTACCTGGTTGGCGCCAGGCCGGGTGAGCGGCGGGAATTCGCCTTCGCAGTATCCGCGCCGGCTACTCGTTGATTTCTACTGCCGTCTTCGGCGGAACGAGTTCGAACAACTCGAGAATGTCGCGGTTGCGCATGCGGATGCAGCCGATCGAACCGGGTTGGCCCAATTCCGTGCCGTCGGGCGTGCCGTGGATGTAGACGAAGCGGCGCATGGTATCGACGTCGCCGAGGCGGTTGCGGCCGGGTTCGCAGCCGGAAAGCCAGAGAATGCGCGTCAGGATCCAGTCCCGCCCCGGATGCTTGTCGGCAAGTTCGCGCGAAAAGATCTCCCCCGTTGGCCGCCGCCGGACGAAGACGGCATTCTCGGGCTGGTCGGCGCCGATCTTGGCGCGCACGATATGGCGGCCGCGCGGCGTGCAGTAGCTGCCGCGCTGCTCTCCCGGGCCCATCTTGGAGGTCGACACCGTATAGGTGCGCAGGCATTGGCCGGCGTCGTCGAAAAGTTCCAGCAACTGGCGCGATAGGGTGATGCGGAGCTTCACTCAGGCCGTCTCCGTCCTGCCGCGCCTGGCGGCGAAGAAATTGCTGAGCAGCGCACCGCATTCGCCGGCCAGCAAGCCCTCCTCCACCGTGGCGTGAAAGTTCAGGCGCGGCTCGGCGAAGAGATTCGTCACGCTGCCGCAGGCGCCCGTCTTGGGATCTCTCGCGCCGAATACCAACCTACCGATGCGGGCATGGATGATGGCGCCGGCGCACATCGTGCAGGGTTCCAGGGTGACGTAAAGCGTGCAGCCCGGCAGACGGTAATTGCCGAGATGGCACGCAGCATCCCGCAATGCGACGATCTCGGCGTGTGCCGTCGGATCCTTCAGTGATACCGGCGCGTTGTAGCCGCGCCCGACGATTTCGCCATCCTTGACCACCACGGCGCCCACCGGCACCTCGTCCAGGGACCCGCCCTCACGCGCCAGATCCAGCGCGACCCGCATGAAGGCGAGGTCGGCGTCTTCGTTCATTCCCACTCGATGGTCGCCGGCGGCTTGCCGGAGATGTCGTAGACCACGCGGTTGATGCCGCGCACCTCGTTGATGATGCGGTTGGAAACCTTGGCCAGCAGTCCGTAGGGCAGTTCGGCCCATTGAGCGGTCATGAAGTCCTGCGTCTGCACGGCGCGCAGTGCCACCACGTTTTCGTAGGTGCGGCCGTCGCCCATCACGCCGACCGAGCGTACGGGGAGGAAGACGGCGAAGGCCTGCGAAGTCTTCTCGTACCAGTCCGCCGCGCGCAGTTCGTCGATAAAAATGGCGTCGGCGCGGCGAAGCAAATCGGCATACTCCCGCTTCACCTCGCCCAGGATGCGCACGCCCAGACCGGGGCCCGGGAAGGGGTGGCGGTAGACCATGTCGTGCGGCAGGCCGAGCGCCACGCCCAGTTCGCGCACCTCGTCCTTGAACAGCTCTCGCAGCGGCTCCAGCAGTTTGAGGCGCAGGCTTTCCGGCAGGCCGCCGACATTATGGTGTGACTTGATGGTGTGGGCCTTCTTGGTCTTGGCGCCGGCGGACTCGATCACGTCCGGATAGATGGTCCCTTGCGCCAGCCACTTGGCTTTCGGCAGTTTCTCCGCCTCGGTCTGAAACACCTCGACAAAGTCAGCCCCGATGATACGGCGCTTCTGTTCCGGCTCGGTGACGCCGGCCAGACGGCCGAGGAACTGGTCTGCGGCATCGACATGGATAACCTTGACGCCAAGGCTGCGGGCGAAGGTCTTCATCACCTGCTCGGCCTCGTTCAGGCGTAGAAGCCCGTTGTCAACGAACACGCAGGTCAGCTGGTTGCCGATGGCGCGGTGGATAAGCGCTGCCGCGACGGAAGAATCGACGCCACCCGACAGGCCGAGGATGACTTCCTCGCTGCCGACCTGGGCGCGGATCCTTTCGACGGCCTCGCCGATGTAGTCCGGCATGTTCCAGTCGCCCGTGCAACCGCAGATGTCCAGCACAAAGCGGGCGATGATGGCCTTGCCCTGGATGGTATGGGTGACCTCGGGGTGGAACTGGACGCCGTAGAAGCGGCGCGACTCGTCCGCCATGCCGGCGATGGGTGTGGCTTCGTTGCCGGCAATGACTTTGAAACCCGGCGGCAGTTCGGTCACCTTGTCGCCGTGGCTCATCCACACGTCGAGCAGGCCGTGCCCCTCGGCATTGGCGCTGTCCTGAATGCCTTCCAGCAGCTTGGAGTGGCCACGCGCACGGATTTCCGCATAGCCGAACTCGCGCTTCTTCGCGCCTTCCACCTTGCCGCCCAGTTGTGCCGCCATCGTCTGCATGCCGTAGCAGATGCCCAGTACAGGCACACCGAGCTCAAAGACCGCTTGGGAGGCGCGGTAGGCTTCTTCTTCATATACCGAGTTGGGCCCGCCGGAGAGGATGATGCCGACCGGGTCGAATTCGCGGATGAAGGCTTCTGAAACGTCGTAGGGGTGAAGCTCGCAATAGACCTGCTGCTCGCGCACGCGGCGGGCAATCAGTTGCGAGTACTGCGCCCCGAAATCGAGGATGAGGATCTTCTTGTGCATGGCTGGCGCGCCTGGGGCGCTATTCGACGCGGTAGTTGGGCGCTTCCTTGACGATCTGTACGTCATGGACGTGCGATTCGCGCACGCCTGCCGAGGTGATTTCGACGAACTCGGCGTGGCTGCGCATCTCGTCGATGCCGTTCGAGCCGACATAGCCCATGCTGGCACGCAGCCCCCCCATGAGCTGGTGGATCACCGCGCCGACGGGGCCCTTGTAGGGAACGCGCCCCTCGATGCCTTCCGGCACGAGCTTCTCGACGTTCGCATCGGCTTCCTGGAAGTAGCGGTCGGCCGCCCCCTGCTGCATGGCGCCGAGGGAACCCATGCCCCGGTAGGACTTGTAGGAACGGCCCTGGAACAGCTCGATTTCGCCGGGTGCCTCTTCCGTGCCGGCAAACAGGCCGCCCAGCATCACTGCATAGGCGCCGGCGGCAATGGCCTTGGAAATGTCGCCCGAATAGCGGATGCCGCCGTCGGCGATGAGCGGCACGTCGGTATCCCGCAGAGCGCTGGCGACATTGTCGATGGCGGTGATCTGCGGCACGCCGACGCCGGCGACGATACGGGTGGTACAGATCGAACCGGGGCCGATGCCGACCTTGACGCCGTCAGCGCCGTGATCGGCGAGGGCGCGCGCCGCATTGGCGGTGGCAATATTGCCGCCGACGACGTCTACCTGCGGGAAATTCGTCTTGACCCACTTGACGCGATCGAGCACGCCCTGCGAATGGCCGTGCGCAGTATCGACGACCAGCAGGTCTACGCCGGCCTCGACCAGCAATTCGGCGCGTTCCTCGGTGCCTGGTCCGACGCCGATGGCAGCGCCGACGCGCAGGCGGCCGAGGCTATCCTTGCAGGCGAAGGGGTACTCGGTCGACTTGAGGATGTCCTTCACCGTAATCAGTCCGCGCAGTTCGAAGTCGCCATTGATGACGAGCACGCGCTCTAGCCGGTGCTTGTGCATCAGGGCCTTGGCCTCATCCGGATTGCAGCCTTCCTTGACAGTGACGAGGCGCTCGCGCGGCGTCATGATGTTGCGTACCGGCTGGTCCAGATTGGTTTCGAAGCGGAGGTCGCGGTTGGTGACGATGCCGACGACCTTGGCTCCCTCGACCACGGGCAGGCCGGAAAACCTGTACTGGCGGGTCAGATTCAGCACCTCGCGAACCGGCATGTCGGGCGGGATGGTGATCGGGTCTTTCAGCACTCCCGATTCGAAGCGCTTCACCTTGGCCACCTCCGCAGCCTGGGCGCGCGACGGCAGGTTCTTGTGCACGATGCCGATGCCGCCCTCCTGGGCCAAGGCGATCGCGAGGCGAGCCTCGGTCACGGTATCCATGGCGGCCGATACCAGGGGAATGTTCAGGCGGATGTTGCGCGATACCTGGGTGGCTAGGCTGACATCGCGGGGAAGGATGGTGGAGTGCGCGGGGACGAGCAGGACGTCGTCGAATGTGAGTGCCTTGGTTATCACTCGCATGGCTTTCAACCTCGGTTCCAAATCCGTATTATACGCGGGTGGCCGTTGTGACGGCAAACGTGGGAGAGCGTAATGCGTGCATTCATCCTGTTGGTTCTGGCCTGCGTGTGGGGCGTCGCAGCCGCCCAGGTTTATACCTGGCGCGATGCCAGCGGGAAAGTCCATTATTCCGACACACCGCCGCCCGGCGTCGACGCCAAGAGGATGCGCGCGGGCACGCAAACGGGCACGACGGGCTCAGCGGCGCCGGTTCGAAGCACAGCCGAACAGGACATGGAGTTTCGCAAGCGGAAGGCCGAGTCCGACAAGTCGCAGGCCAAGGCGGAGCAGGAGCGCAAGGATGCCGAGGAAGGCAAGCGCAACTGCGAGGACGCGAGGAACCAGCTCAACGCACTGGAATCCGGCCAGCGCATGAGCCGGGTCGATGCCAGCGGGGAGCGCATACCCCTCGACGACGAAATGCGGGCGCAGGAAATCGAGAAGGCCAGGAAATCCGTTCAGTCCTGGTGCAAATAAATTCAAGCCCCCTGAGCTTCCTCTCCAGCGCCTTTTTTCATGGCCTTGCCTTCGTCCGCACGCTTCTTGCGAACTTCCTTCGGGTCGGCGATCAGCGGCCGGTAGATTTCGACCCGGTCACGGTCGCGCAGCGGCGCATCGAGCCGGACCAGCTTGCCGAAAACGCCGACCTTGTTCTTCTTCAGATCGATCTCAGGGTACTTCTGCGGCAAGGCCGAGGCCTCGATGGCCTGCTGCACCGTGCCGCCGGCCGGCAGCCGCAACTGCACCAGGTCCTGCCTTTGCGACAGTGCGTAGACCACTTCGATGAAAACGGTGTCAGCCATTGCCGGGATAAACCTGCCCTGCCCGCCTCACGAACGAGTCGACGAAGGTGTTGGCGATATGGTGAAACACCGGGCCAAGCGCCTTTTCCAGGAGCTTGCTGGAGAATTCATAATGCAGTTGGAATTCGACCTTGCAGGCGGCGTCGCCAAGCGGCTTGAAGTGCCAGCAGCCGTCGAGGTGCCGGAAGGGGCCGTGCCGCAGGTTGATCTTCATGAAATGCGGCGCTTCCTTGTCGTTTTCCGTCGAGAAGTCGGCCTTGATGCCATGGTAGTTGATATGCAATGTCGCCACGGTTTTCGTCTCGTCCCGATGGATCAGCTCGGTGCCGCCGCACCACGGCAGGAACTGGGGGTATTCCTCGACCCTGTCCACGAGATGAAACATCTGCCCGACGCTGTACTCGATCAGGATGGATTTCCTGACTTCGGCCATGATTGCCACATGCTATAGAATCACGCGAATTCTAGCGCAAAAGCCATCATGAGCATTGTCGACAACAAGAAGGCCTTCCACGACTATTTCATCGAGGAGCGCTTCGAGGCGGGCCTTGCCCTCGAGGGCTGGGAAGTCAAGGCGATCCGCGCCGGCCGGGTCCAGTTGAAGGAGGCGTACGTGATTTTGCGCAGCGGCGAGGTGTTTCTCATCGGCTGCCACATCAGCCCGTTGCCGACGGCGTCGACGCATATCCATCCCGATCCGGTGCGCACACGCAAGCTGCTGCTGCATGCCGCAGAGATCAGCAAGTTGATCGGCAAGGTCGAGCGCGCCGGCTATGCCCTCGTGCCGCTCGATCTGCATTATGCCAAGGGACGAGTGAAAATCGCCATCGGGCTTGCCCATGGCAAGAAGCAGCACGACAAGCGCGAAACCGAGAAGAAGCGCGATTGGGAGCGCGAGAAACAGCGCCTGATGCGGGTGAAGGCCTGATCAGGCCTTGTTGAACCGTCCCAGGACGCCGCGCACGGCCTCCTGTACATCGGCCGGCAGCACGATCATCTTGGCATTCTCCGATCCGGCCAGGTGGGTAATTGCAGTGATGTACTTTTCTCCCAGCAGGTAGAGCATCGGCGTGTCACGGTCGCCGATCGCCTGGGCAACCCGCTTGATCGCCTCCGATGAGGCTTCCGCCAGTGTCACTTGTGCTTCCGCGTCGCGCCGCGCGGATTCGACGCGCGCCTCGGCTTGCAGGATCATGGATTGCTTTTCCCCTTCGGCGCGCGTGACCATGGCCTTGCGTTCGCGTTCCGCCGAGGCTTGCATTTCCATGGCCTTCTGCATCGAGGCTGACGGTTTGATATCCTGGATTTCCACCGACTTCACCGTCAGGCCCCAATCGACTGCCTCGTCGGCAATGCTCTCGCGCAGGCGCACCTTGATCTTGTCGCGGGAGGACAGGGCCTGGTCCAGTTCCATCTCGCCGGTGATCGAACGCAGGGTGGTCATGATGAGATTGCGGATAGCTTCGGCGAAATCCACCACGCCGTAGACAGCCTTGACCGGATCGGTCACCTTGATGAAGGCGATGGCATTGGTGAGGATCACCGCGTTGTCCTTGGTGATGACTTCCTGTTCCTGCACGTCGAGGATGATGTCCTTGGTCACCACCTTGTAGGCGATGCGGTCGATGTAGGGGACGACGATGTTGAGGCCGGGGAGCAGCGTGCCGTTGTACTTGCCCAGACGCTCGACAATCCATTCTTCTCCCTGCGGCACGATGCGCACGCCCTTCCAGACCGTGACCAGGGCGAAAACCAGTACCGCTACGACAACGATAAATCCTGCACTCATGATTCCCCCTCAGGCCTTGCCTACCTTGAGAAAACTGCCCTCGATGCCGAGCACCTTGACACGCTCGCCCGACTTGATCGGCTCGTCGGCGATGCATTCCCACACCTCAGAGCCGACGAGCGGCTTCTGGAAGCGCACCTGCCCTTTCCGGAAGGGCTCGACATCGCGGACCAACATGCCGACTTCGCCGACGATATTCGAATCGGCCATGCCTACCTTGGTCTTGTGGATGCCGGGCTTGAAGATGCGGAACCAGAGAAGGATCATCGCCACCGAGGCCAGCGTCCAGGTCAGCAGCTGGGCCGTCAGGCTCAGCGAGGGCGCGATCAGGAGGACGACGGCCACCAGCAGGGCTCCGAGGCCGAACCAGACAATGAAGAAGGCCGGCACGGCCAGTTCCGCGATGATCAGGCCGATGCCCAGTACCGCCCAGTGCCACCATTCCGGCTGCATGCCGTCTCCTCGAGTCTCTATTTGCCCTGTTGCGCCAGGTGTGCGCCCAGCCGCATCCAAGTATCCACCACGGTATCAGGATTGAGGGAAATCGTCACGATGCCCTCGTCCATCAGCCATTCGGCGAAATCGACATGGTCGGATGGCCCCTGGCCGCAGATGCCGACGTATTTGTCGAGCCGCCGGCAGGTCTTGATCGCCATGCTGAGCAGCGCTTTCACGGCGGCGTCCCGCTCGTCGAACAGGTTGGCGACCAGGCCCGAGTCGCGGTCGAGGCCGAGCGTCAGCTGGGTCAGGTCGTTGGAACCGATCGAGAAACCGTCGAAATGCTGGAGGAACTGCTCGGCCAGGAGGGCGTTCGAGGGGATCTCGCACATCATGATCAGACGCAGACCGCTCTCGCCGCGCTTCAGTCCGTTGGTCGCCAGCAGGTCGGCCACCCCCCTGGCTTCCTCCACCGTGCGGGTGAACGGCACCATGATCTCGACGTTGGTCAGTCCCATGTCGTCGCGCACTTTCTTCAGGGCGCGGCATTCCAGTTCGAAGCAGTCGCGGAAGGACGGCGCCACGTAGCGCGAGGCGCCGCGGAAGCCGAGCATCGGGTTCTCCTCTTCCGGCTCGTAGATTTCGCCCCCCAGCAGTTTGCGGTATTCGTTCGACTTGAAATCGGACAGACGCACGATGACCGGCTTCGGCCAGAAGGCGGCCGCAATGGTCGACACCCCCTCGGCCAATTTCTCGACAAAAAAGTCCTTCGGACTGGTGTAGCCGCGCGAGCGGCGCTTGATCTCGTCGCGCAGGCTGGCCGGCACGCGATCCAGTTCCAGGATCGCCTTCGGGTGGATGCCGATGACGTTGTTGATGATGAATTCGATGCGCGCCAGACCCACGCCGGCGTTGGGGATGCCCTGGAACTCGAAGGCCAGTTCCGGGTTGCCGACGTTCATGGCGATCTTCACCGGCAGCTTGGGCAGGTTGCCGAGTTCCTGGGTCGTCACCTCGTAGTCGAGGATGCCGCGGTAGATGTAGCCGGTATCGCCTTCGGCGCAGGAGACGGTGACCAACTCGCCCTCGGAGAGGGAATCGGTCGCGTTGCCGCAGCCGACCACGGCCGGGATGCCCAGCTCGCGCGCGATGATGGCGGCATGGCAGGTGCGGCCGCCGCGGTTGGTGACGATGGCCGCGGCGCGCTTCATGACGGGCTCCCAGTTCGGGTCGGTCATGTCGGTGACGAGGATGTCGCCCGGCTGCACCTTGGACATCTGCGAGGCGTCGGGGATGAGGCGCACCGGGCCGGTGGCGATCTTCTGGCCGATGGCGCGGCCCGAGACGATCACCTTCGAGTGCTGCTTCAGGCGGTAGCGCTGCAGCACATGCTGGTTCTCGCCCGCCTTCACGGTTTCCGGCCGCGCCTGCAGGATGTACAGCTTGCCGTCGATGCCGTCCCTGCCCCACTCGATGTCCATCGGCCGGCCGTAGTGCTGCTCTATGGTGACGGCGTAGCGGGCCAGTTCCAGCACGTCCGTGTCGGTCAGGGCGAAGCGGTTGCGGTCGACCTCGGCCACGTCCACCGTGCGGGTCGAACGACCGGCCTGCTTGGAATCGGTGAATTCCATCCTGACCAGCTTCGAACCGAGGTTGCGGCGGATGATCGAGGGCCGGCCCTCGGCGAGCTTGGGCTTGTGCACGTAGAACTCGTCCGGATTGACCGCGCCCTGCACGACCGTTTCGCCGAGGCCGTAGGAAGCGGTGACGAAGACGACGTCGCGGAAGCCGGATTCGGTGTCGAGGGTGAAAATAACGCCGGCCGCGCCAACGTCGCTGCGCACCATGCGCTGCACGCCGGCGGAGAGGGCGACGTCGGCGTGACGGAAGTTCTTGTGCACCCGGTAGGCGATGGCCCTGTCGTTGTACAACGAGGCGAAGACATGCTTGACGGCGTGCAGCACGTTGTCCAGGCCGTGGATGTTGAGGAAGGTCTCCTGCTGTCCTGCGAAGGAGGCATCCGGGAGGTCTTCGGCGGTGGCGCTGGAACGCACCGCGAAGGTGGCATCGGCCCCGCCGCTGCCGGCCAGGGCATGATAATGCGCCGTGATTTCCTTCTCCAGCTGCTCCGGGAACGGCTGCTCGGCAATCCAGCCGCGGATGCTGGCGCCGGTCGCCGCCAGGGCTTCGACGTCATCGACGTCGAGGCGGTCGAGGAGTTCGTTGATGCGCCGGTCGAGGCCCCGGTGCTTCAGGAAGTCGCGATAGGCCTCTGCCGTCGTGGCGAAGCCGCCAGGCACCCGCACGCCCAGATGGGCGAGTTGGCTGATCATTTCGCCCAGGGAGGCATTCTTGCCACCCACCTTTTCGACGTCGTTCATGCGCAGGGCGTCGAATGCGATCACGTACCGATTCATTTCATGCTTTCCTGAGTGCAAGGGCTATAAAATGCGAATTTTAGCGCTTTTATCGGCTCGGACTTCGTCAATGCCTGAAGGACATTCCCGAACGGTCTTTTTCATATCCGATGGCACCGGCATCACGGCCGAGACGCTGGGTCACAGCCTGCTGACCCAGTTCGAAGGCATCCGCCTGCGCCAGGTGCGGATTCCCTTCGTTTCGACCCTGGCCCAGGCCCGCAACTGTTTGCTGCAGATCCAGGACGCGGCGCGGCGCGACGGCACCCGCCCCATCGTCATCTCGACGCTGGTCGACCCCAACATAGGCAAGCTGCTGCGCGAAGCCGATGCACTGTTCCTCGATTTCTTCGAAACCTTCATCGTGCCGCTGGAGGACGAACTGGGCACCAAGTCCAGCCACACCATAGGTCGCTCACATGGCCGGGCCAGCAGCCAGGACTACCTTAACCGCATCGAGGCGGTCAATTTCACCCTCGCCCACGACGATGGCGCCTCGGACCGCAATCTGGGACAGGCAGAGTTGATTCTGGTCGGGGTTTCGCGCAGCGGAAAAACGCCCACCAGCCTGTACCTGGCCATGCAATTCGGCATCCGCGCCGCCAACTACCCGTTGATACCGGAGGATTTCGAGCGGAAAAAGCTGCCCGAAGTGCTATATCGCCATCGCAACAAGCTTTTTGGCCTCACTATCGCGTCCGAACGGCTGCATCAGATCCGTTCCGAGCGCCGGCCCGACAGCAAATATGCTTCCCTGTCGAATTGCCGCTACGAAATCGAGGAGGCGCAGAAGCTGATGCAGCGGGAAGGCGTGCGCTGGATGGATTCAACCACGAAATCCATCGAGGAGATCGCTGCCACCATCATGCAGGAAGCCGGCCTGGATCGTCACGTCTTCTGAACCTCCTGCAGGCGTTTTTGCCGCACTTCCTCGAAGAGACAGATTGCGGCCGCCGTCGCAACATTGAGCGATTCGACCTTGCCGGGCATGGGGATGCGGACGGCGAGGCGGCTGGCGGCGGCCGTCGCCGCCGCCAGCCCGCTTCCCTCGTTGCCGAACAGCCATGCCACCGGTCCGGTCAGATCGGCGTCATAGATCGTCTGCGCGGCATCCAGCTGCGTCGATATGCTGAGGCCGTCGAAGCCGGCGATTGTCCGGTCGAGCGGGGCGTGCTCATGGATGCGCAGCAGGAAATGGGCACCCATGCCGGCGCGCAGGACGCGCGGCGACCAGGCCTGGGCGCAGCCGGGCCCGAGAAAGACGTCGGCAATGCCCGCCGCGGCGGACGTGCGCAGGATTGATCCCAGGTTGCCGGCATCCTGGATGGCTTCCAGCAGCACGCAGGACCCCGTGGTCGCGGCTTGCGGCGGCGATCGGGGGGTAGCAACCAGCGCCAGAATGCCGATCGGCGTCTCGACGGGACTGACTTCCCTGAACAAGGCGTCGTCGAGCATCTGGGGTGCGATCTGCGGATGCCTCTCGAGCCACTCGCGGATCTCGGGATGCCGTGCGCCGCCTTCGCTGAGGGCAAGCAGTTCCGGCTGGCCGAAGTGCGCCGCCCAGGACGATACCAGATGGATGCCGTCGAGCACCGTCCTGCTCTGCTTGCGCCGTTCGCGCGAGGAGTGCGCCAGCAGCCTGAGCTGCCTGAAGGTGGCGTTGTCGCGTGAGGTGATTTTCTTCATGTCCGCGGGAAAGTATAGTGACATTCCCATGAGCGCGCCGAAAGTCGTCATCGTCACCCCTGCCCCGACCGGTTCGCGCGCCGGCAACCGCAATACGGCGTTGCGCTGGGCGGGAATCCTGCGCAAGCTCGGCTGCCGCGTCCGGGTGGCGACGCAGTGGGATGGCCAACGCTGCGACCTTCTCGTCGCCCTCCATGCCCGCAAGAGCCATGAGGCCCTGCGCGACTTCCGCGCCCGCCAGCCGGACAGTCCGGCCCTGCTTGCGCTGACCGGCACCGACCTCTACCGCGACATACGCGAGGATGCGCGGGCGGCGGCATCCCTCGACATGGCGACCGGCCTGATCGTGCTGCAGGAAGCGGCACTCGCCGAGCTGACGCCGCAGCAGCGGCGCAAGACGCGGGCCATCCACCAGTCGGTCGCCACATCGCTGCGCGCCGCCCCGCCCAGGCGCAAGTTCCGCATCTGCGTGCTCGGCCACCTGCGCGATGAAAAGGATCCTTTCTGCACGGCTAAGGCCTTGCCATGGCTTTCCGACAGCCAGGTGGAGGTCGTCCAGGCCGGCCGTTCGCTGGCGCAGACAATGACGCGGCAAGCGGCGCGGCACATGCGCGCCGATTCCCGCTACCGGTGGCTTGGCGAACTGCCGCATTGGGCCGCGCTCAGGTTGCTCTCGCGCAGCCAGGTCATGGTGATCAGTTCCCGGATGGAGGGCGGCGCCCATGTGGTTTCCGAGGCGATCGCCATCGGCGTGCCGGTGATCGCTTCGGACATTCCCGGCAACCGGGGTTTGCTGGGCAGCGACTACCCGGCCTATTACCCGGTCGGCGACGCGGTGCGCCTCGCCGAACTGCTGCGGCAAGCGATCGAGGATCGCGCCTTTCTGTCGCGGCTGGCAGTGGCCGTCAGGCGCCGCCGCGCCCTGGTCGATCCGTGCCGCGAAATCCTGGCCTGGAAGACGCTTCTGCGCGAAGCGGGTGTCAGTTCCGGCTGAGCAGGTCGCGCACCGGCGCAAAGCTGCGGCGATGGATGCCGGCCACGCCATGCACGCGCAGGGCGGACAGGTGGGCGGCCGTCGGATAGCCTTTGTGGCGGTCGAGGCCGTAATGAGGATACAGCGCATGGAGGCGCAGCATCTCGGCGTCGCGCGCCGTCTTGGCCAGGATGGAAGCGGCGGAAATGGCCGCAACGGTGCTGTCCCCCTTGACCACCGCCCTGACCGGGATCGCGATGCAGGGGCAGTGCGTGCCATCGACCAGTACTTCTCCGGGCTGCGGGCTCAGCGCCTCGATGGCACGGCGCATGGCCAGCAGGGTCGCCTGCAGGATGTTCAGTGCATCGATTTCCTCCACGGAAGCGCTGGCGACCGCCCAGCACAGGGCGCGCTGCCGGATGAGGGGCGCCAGCCGGTCGCGGTTTCTTTCGCTGAGTTTCTTGGAGTCGGCCAGCCCGTCGATCGGGTTGTCCGGATCGAGGACGACGGCAGAGGCGTAAACCGGCCCGGCCAGCGGTCCCCTGCCCGCCTCGTCGACGCCGCAGATCAGGCCGCCTGTGGCGCCGGGGTCCATGTTGCGGCTTTGTCGGTGAGGTAAGGCAGGATCGCCTCGGCCGCCCGCTCGGCCGAGTTCTGCCTCAATTGCACATGCAGCCCGGCAAAGGTGGCGGCGATGCGCCGGCAGGTCTCGGTATCCTCGACGAGGTTGCCGAGAGCCTGCGCCAGATTGTCCGGCGTGGCCTCGTCCTGCAGGAACTCCGGCACGACGAAGCGGCCGGAGAGGATGTTCGGCAGGCCGACCCATGGCTGGTATTTCATGCGGCGCATGAGCCGCCAGGACCAGGACGACATGCGATAGGCGATGACCATCGGCTTGTTCAGGAGGGCCGCCTCCAGGGTGGCGGTGCCGCTGGCCACCAGCACGCCGTCCGCGGCGCCCATGGCATCGTGGGCATGGCCGAACAGGCGCGTGACGGGTAGTTCCTCGGCCGCGAGACGATAGAGCGCCTGCTCGAACAGGTCGCGCGTCTCGCGGGTGGCCAGCGGCACCAGGAAGCGCGCCTGCGGGAAGCGCTGGTGCAGGCGTCTGGCGGTTTCGATGAAGGTGTCGGCCATGTACTGCAGTTCAGACTGCCGGCTGCCCGGCAGCAGCGCGAAGACGAGTTGGTCCTGCGCCAGGCCAAGCTTGTCGCGCAGGGCGGCGCGGTTTGTTTCCGGCGGAATGACGTCCGCCAGCGGATGGCCGACGTAGCTGACCGGGATGTTCCTGCTCCGGTAGATTTCTTCCTCGAAGGGAAACAGCGCCAGCATGTGCGTCACCGAGCGGGCAATGCCGCGAATGCGGCCGCCGCGCCAGGCCCATATGGAGGGACTGACGTAGTGGATGGCCGGGATGCCGCGCGCCTTCAGCCGCATTTCGAGATGGAGATTGAAGTCGGGCGCATCGACGCCGATGAAGGCCCGCGGCGGCTCGTCCAGCAGATCGTCGAGCAGGCTGCGCCGGATGGCGGTGATCTCGCGATAATGGCGCAGCACTTCGGCATAACCCCGCACCGCCAGCTTCTCGGCCGGATATCGTGCATCGAATCCTGCCGCCTGCATTTTCGGTCCGCCGATGCCGTAAAAGTCAGTCTCCGGAAGACGGCGCCGGATGGCCGCGATGAGATGACTGGCAAGCAAATCGCCGGAGGCTTCTCCGGCGACCATGGCGATCCGTATCCTATCGGGCATTTGAACCTATCTGATGATGCCCCTGCCCGGCGCGGCGAGAAACTCGGCAAGAGGGACAAGCGCGGGCTGGTTCAGCGCCTCGGCCTGGATTTTCGCGCGCGCTTCCTCGAGCGGCATGCCGGAGCGGAAAACGAGCTTGTAGGCCCGTTTCAGGGCGGCGATCGCTTCAGCATCGTAGCCGCGCCGCTTGAGTCCCTCGGAGTTGATGCCGAAGGGCTTGGCGGTATTGCCGGCAGCCGTGACATACGGCGGCAGGTCCTGCAGCAGGATGGTGCCCATCGCCGTCATGCTGTGGGCGCCGATGCGCACGAACTGGTGCACGACGGTGAATCCGCCGAGTATGGCGAAATCGCCGACATGGACGTGGCCCGCCAGCTGGGCGTTGTTGGCGAAAATGGTGTTGTCGCCGACCTGACAGTCATGCGCCAGATGCACGTAGGCCATGATCCAGTTGTCCGAGCCGAGTCGGGTCACCCCGGCGTCCTGCGCCGTGCCGCAGTTGAGGGTGCAGAATTCGCGGATGGTGTTGCGGTCGCCGATCTCGAGCCCGGTCGGCTCGCCGGCGTACTTTTTGTCCTGCGGAATTTCGCCGATGGAGGAAAACTGGAAGATGCGGTTTCCCCGGCCGATGCGGGTGCGGCCATGGATGACGACATGGGGGCCGATCCGGGTGTCGTCGCCGATCTCGGCATGCTCGCCGACGACCGAATAGGCGCCGATGGAAACGTTGCGGCCGAGCCGCGCCTTCGCATGGACGATGGCGGTCGGGTGGATGAGAGGCGTGCTCATTCGATGGTGCGCACCGTGCACATCAGCTCGGCCTCCGCCGCGACCTGGCCATCCACCTTGGCCTGCGCCGCGAATTTCCACAGGCCGCGCTTGCTGGCCTGGATAGACACTTCCAGGATCAGCTGGTCGCCGGGGCTCACCGGCCTCTTGAAGCGGGCGTTGTCGATGCCGACGAAATAATAGACCGACTTGTCGTCCGGCTTGCCGCCGAGGGTCTTGAAGGAAAGGATGGCGGCGGCCTGGGCCAGCGCCTCGACGATGAGCACGCCGGGCATCACCGGATGATGCGGATAATGCCCCGGAAAGAACGGCTCGTTCACGCTGACGTTCTTCAGGGCGACGATGCGTTCGCCCGGCACGACGTCGAGCACGCGATCCACCAGCAGGATCGGATAGCGGTGCGGCAGGTGCTCCAGGATTTCGTGGATGTCCATCGGGCTCAAGGTTTCTTCTCCAGTTGGGCGATGCGCGATTCCATCGCGCGAATTCTTTCCGCCATGGCATCCAGTTGCCGCAGGTGGGCGGCATTCCTCAGCCAGTCGCGGTGCGGCTCGAACGGCATGGCGCCGCTATAGGTGCCGGCCTTGTCGATGGATTTCGTGACGAGCGTGGCGGCCGAAATGTTTACGTCATCGGCGATCGACAGATGCCCCAGGATGATGGCGCCGCCGCCGACCGTGCAGCGGCGGCCGATGCGGGCGCTGCCGGCGACGCCGACGCAGCCGGCCATCGCCGTGTGGGCGCCGACGCGCACGTTGTGGCCGATCTGGATCTGGTTGTCGAGCTTGACGCCGTCCTCGATCACCGTGTCGTCGATGGCACCGCGGTCGATGGTGGTGTTGGCGCCGATCTCGACATCGTCGCCGATGACGACGCGGCCGACCTGCGGGATCTTGGTCCAGCTGCCGTCCAACTCGCGGGCAATGCCGAAGCCGTCGGCGCCGATCACCGCGCCGGCGTGGATGATGACGCGGCGGCCGATCGCGCAGCCTGCATAGACGGTGACGTTGCCATACAGCCGGCTGTGTGCGCCAAGCCGCACGCCATCGCCCAGGATGCAAGCGGGGCCGATGACGCAGTGCTCGCCGACGCTCACATCCTTACCGATGATGGCGCCGGCGGCGACGCTGACGCTCGGATCGAGCTGCGATTCGGACACGGCGGCCGGATGAATGCCGGCCGGCGTCTGCGGGGGCGGATTGAGCAACTGGGCGACCCGCGCGTAATAGGCATACGGATTGTCGCTGACGATGCAGGGCAGCGGACAGCCAGTGGCATGATCGGTCGACAGCACCACGGCAGCGGCCCGGCTCGAAGCGAGTTGCCTGCGATACCTGGGATTGGCCAGGAAGGCGATTTCGCCGGGACCGGCATGCTCGAGCGTGGCCACGCGGACAACGCGGGTGCAGCCTTCGCCGGTCAGTCGGCCACCGAGGCGCGAAACGATTTCGTCAAGCGTATAGCCGTCAGCGCGCCCGGTCATGCATGTGCTTTACTTGCCGTCCGAGAGGGCCTTGATGACCTTGTCGGTGATGTCGATGCGCGGCGCGGCATAGACCGCCTCCTGCAGGATCACGTCGAACTTCTCCGCTTCGGCGATTGCCTTGATGGTCTTGTTGGCGCGCTCGAGCACGGCTGCCAGTTCCTCGTTGCGGCGCTGGTTGAGATCTTCGCGGAACTCGCGCTGCTTGCGCTGGAATTCGCGGTTCAGATCGTTGAACTCGCGCTCCTTGTTGCGCTTTTCGCTCTCCGACATGGTGACCGCGTTCTTCTCCAGGCCTTCCTGCATGGATTGCAGTTGCTTGGCCAGCCGCTGCATGTCCTGGTCGCGCTTCTCGAACTCCTTCTCGATCTTCTTCTGCGCGCGCACGGCGGGCGCCGCCTCGCGGAATATCTTCTCGGTATTCACGAAGCCGATTTTGGTCTCGGCGGCCGCCGGCAGGGCAAGCAGGCTCGCGGTGATAAGAATGGCAATTTTTCTCAACATAACTCTCCTGCAATAAGGCAATCTCAGAACGACGTTCCCATCTGGAACTGGAAGCGCTCGATCTTGTCTCCCGACTTTTTGTTGAGCGGCTGTGCGATGCTGAACTTGAGCGGCCCGAAGGGGGAAGACCAGGCAACCGACACGCCGATACTGTACCGCAAATCCGACAAGCGCATTTTCTGGCTGGTGGCCCAGACGTAGCCGGTGTCGATGAAGCCGCCGAAACGGAAGGATTTGTCGAGGCCGATACCTGGTATGGGCATGAGGAATTCGGCATTGGCGACCAGCCGCTTGTTGCCGCCAAGTGCGTCGTCGTCGTTGGGATAGAGATCATGCGGGCCCAGCGAGCCGGACTTGAAACCGCGCACCGAGCCGATGCCGCCGGCGTAGAAATGGCGGAAGAACGGCAGGGGTTCGCCACCGTAGCCGTCGCCCAATCCGAACTCGCCGTTCAGCATGAGCGTGATGTCCTTGGTAAGCGGAAAGAACTTCTGGTGCTGGTAGTTCAGCTTGTAGAACTTGAGGTCGCCACCCGGCAGTCCGATCTCGCCATAGGCGCGCTGCACTGTTCCCTTCGTGGTGTAGATCAGGCTGTCGCGCTGGTCGTTGGCCCAGGTGGTATTCAGCAGCAAGGTGGTGTTTGTGGAACCGAACTGGTTCACGAAATCCTTGTAACGCTGCGGACTGTTGGCGTAGGTCTTGACCTTGGTCGAATCGAATGACAATCCGACACCGATGGAATTGTCTTCGGCGATGGGAAAGCCATAGCGGATGCCGGCACCCAGAGAGGACGTCTTGTAATTCGCTATGGCAGTCGAACTCGGATCGGTGTCACGACGGTAGATGTCGAAGCCCCTGCTCACCCCATCCACGGTGTGATAGGGATCGGTATAAGACATCGAATAGGTCTTGTTGACCTTGCCGGAATTGACATTCACCGAGAGATGCTTGCCGCTGCCGAAGATATTGTTCTGGGAGACCGAACCCGACACGACGAACTTCTCGGAACTCGAGAAGCCGGCGCCGAGCATGATGTTGCCGGTCGGTTTTTCCTTTACGTTCAGGTTGACGTCGACCTGGTCGGTGGTGCCTGGCACCGCTGGCGTTTCAACGTTCACCTCGTCGAAATAGCCCAACTTGTCTACGCGAGTGCGCGTCTTGTTGATCTTCTCGCCGTCGTACCAGGCGCCTTCCATCTGCCGGGCTTCGCGGCGGATCACCTCATCGCGCGTGCGGTTGTTGCCGGTAACGTTGATACGACGGACATATACCCGCCGGCCCGGATCGATGAAGATGGTAAAAGCGACCTGCTTTTTGTCCTTGTCGATCTCCGGCGCGGCGTTCACGTTGGCGAAGGCGAAACCTTCGTTGCCCAGTTTCTCGTTGATCTGCTTCGTCGTATCGGTCAGTTTCTCCCGTGAAAACACTTCACCTGGCTTGATCTTCACCAGCTTGCGCAGTTCGTCTTCGGGGAGGGTCAGCTCTCCGGCCAGCTTGACCGAGGAGATCGTGTATTTTTCTCCCTCTTTGACGTTGATGGTGATGTAGATGTCCTTCTTGTCCGGACTGATGGAAACCTGGGTCGACTCGACGTCGAATTCGATATAGCCGCGGTCGTGATAATAGGACTTCAGCGCTTCCAGGTCGGCCGACAGCTTCTGCTTGGAATACTGATCGCTTTTCGTGTACCAGCTGATCCAGTTGGGCGTGCGCAGCGCGAATACATCCAGCAGGTCCTTCTCCTTGAAGGCCTGGGCGCCGACGATGTTGATCTGCCGGATCTTGGCCACCTCACCTTCGTCGACCGCGAAGTTGATGCCAACCCGGTTCCGCTCCAGTGGCGTTACGGTGGTGGTGATGTTGACCGCGTAGCGCCCCTTGGAGAGATACTGGCGCTTCAATTCCTGCTCAGCGCGCTCGAGCATCGAACGGTCGAAAATGCGCGACTCGGCCAGGCCGATCTCCTTCAGCCCTTTTTTCAGTGCATCCTTGTCGAATTCCTTGATGCCGACGAAATCGACCGAGGCAATCGCCGGCCGCTCCTCGACGACGATCACCACCACGTCTCGTTCGACCTCGATGCGGACATCCTTGAAAAAGCCCGTCGCAAACAGAGCCTTGATGGCCTGCGCGGCCTTCTCGTCGGTCATGGTTTCGCCAACCTTGACCGGCAGGTAGCTGAACACCGTGCCCGCCTCGGTGCGCTGGATGCCCTCGACACGGATGTCCTTCACCACGAAGGGATCGAAGGCAAGCACGGAGAAGGAGAACAGCGCCGCCAGCAGGCCCGGAAGAATTTTCTTTTTCACATTGAGTCAGCCGGAAACAAGGCGGTTGATATCGTTATAAAAGGCGAAAGCCATCAGCATTGCCAGCAGCGCCAAGCCGATCTGCTGACCTATTTCCATCACGCGTTCTGAAACCGGGCCGCCCTTGATTATCTCGACAATATAATACATCAAGTGTCCGCCATCTAATAAGGGGATGGGCAACAGATTGAGGACGCCGAGGCTGATGCTGATCAGGGCCAGGAATTTGACGTAATACGCCAGCCCCAGCCTGGCCGATTGTCCCGCGTAGTCGGCGATCGTGACAGGTCCGCTCAGGTTCTTCCAGGACACCTCCCCGAGCACCATCCTGCCCAACATCTTCAGGCTGAACACGGAGGTTTCCCAGGTCTGTTGGACGGCCTTGCCGAAGGATTCGAGCAGGCCGTACCTGACGGTGGTCATCAGGGCTGCGCGGTCGATCTCCCCTTCCCGCACGCCGATGCCGATGCGGCCGACCCGCTTGCCGCGGTCGTCGGCCTCCGCCGGCGTGACGCCGAGGCTGAGGCTTTCCCCGTGGCGATCCAGTTCGATGCGGATGTGGTGCCCGGGCGCCTCGCGAATGATCGCCGCCACTTGCGACCAGGCAGTCACCGGCTCGTCGTCGATGGCAAGAATCCTGTCGCCCTCGCGGATGCCGGCCCGCTCGGCGGCGCCGCCGGCCGCAACCTTGCCTATGACCGGCGGCAGCTGCGGCCTGTAAAAACGGAATCCCATTTGCTGCAGGATGTCGTCTTCGAGGTTCGTCTTGTCGAGCGACGACAGGTCCAGCTTGCGGAAGTCGATTTCCTGACGTTTGTTGATGACTTCCAGCGTCACGCTGGCTTTTGTCATGGCGAGTTGCAGCAGTTGCCAGCGTAGCTCCTGCCAGGAAAGGATCGGCTGCCCGTCGATGCTGCGTACCAGTTCGCCTTCCTGGAAACCGGCCCGGGCCGCCAGCGATTCTGCGACAGGTGCGCCCAGCAGGGGCCTGGGCTCCTCGGTGCCATGCACGAACAAGGCCCAGTACATGAAGATCGCCAGCAGGAAGTTGGCCGTCGGGCCGGCCAGCACGATGAGGAAACGCTTCCAGACCGGCTGCCGGTTGAAGGCGCGCGGCAGTTCCGACGCTTCGACCTCCCCTTCCCGCTCGTCCAGCATCTTCACGTAGCCGCCAAGGGGGAAGGCGGCCAGCGCCAGTTCGGTCCGGTCCGTTCCGAAGCGGCGCGACAGGATGGGCTTGCCGAAGCCGACGGAAAATCTCAGCACCTTGACGCCGCACCAGCGGGCCAGCAGGAAATGCCCGGCCTCATGCACGACGATCAGCAGACCCAAGGCCAGGGCAAATGCGCCGAGATAGAAGAGAAAATTGTTCATGCCGGCCGCACCCGGGCATCGACGACTTCCCGGGCGGTTTTGCGCGCCGCCGCATCCGCTGCCATGACGTCGTCCAGGTTGCACACCTCAGCCCAGGGGGCGTTTCGCAGGGTCTGTTCGATGATGGAGGGAATTCGGTCGAAGGCCAATTTGCGGTCCAGGAAGGCTTCGACCGCGATTTCGTTTGCCGCATTCAGAACGGCGGGGGCACTCCCGCCTTGCGCCAGCGCCTCATAGGCCAGGCGCAGACAGGGGAAGCGTTCGAAATCCGGGCGTTCGAAGTTCAGGCTGCCGATGCGGCAGAGGTCGAGCGGCGTGACGCCGGCATCGATGCGTTCAGGATAGGCCAGGGCATAGGCAATCGGCGTGCGCATGTCCGGGTTGCCGAGTTGCGCAATCACCGAGCCGTCGGCGTATTCAACCATGGAATGGATGACGCTCTGGGGGTGGATCACCACCTCGATGCGCTCCGGCGGCACGTTGAACAGCCAGTGCGCCTCGATGACTTCCAGTCCCTTGTTCATCATGGTGGCCGAATCGACCGAGATCTTCCGACCCATCACCCAGTTCGGATGTGCACAAGCCTGTTCGGGCGTTACGTGGGCAAGGTCTGACGCGGGGGTCTGTCGGAACGGGCCGCCCGAAGCCGTGAGCAGGATCCGACGTACCCCATTACTTGATAAATCGCCTGAATAATTCTTTGGAAGTGACTGATATATAGCATTATGTTCGCTATCTATCGGCAGCAAGATGGCATCGTTTTTTTGGACTTCCTTCATGAACACCGGGCCGGCCATGACCAAGGCTTCCTTGTTGGCAAGGAGGACTTTCTTGCCCGCCCGGACAGCGGCCAGGGTGGGCCGCAAGCCGGCTGCGCCGACGATTGCCGCCATCACGGCGTCCGCCTCGGCCAGGCTGGAAATCCTTTCGAGCGCCTCCGCCCCTGCCAGCACGGTCGTTTCACAGCCTGACTGGCGCAACAGTTTCCCCAGTTGATCGGCTGCGGCATCCGACCCAACTACCGCAAATCGTGGCTTGAACCGGGCGCACTGATCGGCGAGGCGTTCGACCCGGTTCTGGGCCGACAAGGCCAGCACCTCGAAACGGTCCGGGTGGCGTGCCACCACATCGAGCGTATTGACGCCGATCGAGCCGGTTGCTCCCAGGACGACCAGCCTTTGTCTGCGCGCGGTCATAACAGCCGCCCTTCCCAGAGCAATACCGCCAGCCCGACAAGCGGGAGGGTGGATGTCAGGCTGTCGATGCGGTCGAGCACCCCGCCATGACCGGGCAAGGTTGTGCCGCTGTCCTTTACGCCAGCCTGGCGCTTGGCGAGGGACTCGAACAGGTCGCCGTAGATGCTGACGACCGTCAGCAAGGCCAGCGCCAAACCGAATCCCACCCAGGCGCCGGTTCCGTCTGGCATGCGACCAACTGCCGCCGTAACCGCACTGCCATACAGCAGCACACCGCCGAGGGCACCGGCCGCTCCCTCCCAGGTCTTGCCGGGACTGATGGCCGGCGCCAGTTTGCGGCGGCCGAAAGCGCGCCCGCAGGCATAGGCGGAAATATCGGCCATCCACACGGCCGCCATGACCGCCAGCAGGAACAGCGGGGCAAAGGCCCGCAACTGCATCATGGCCAGACAGGCCGGCAAGAGGATCACGAGGCCGGCGAGCCCTCCCCGCAGCCCGGCCTGAATGGGCCACTTTGTCTTCAGCCAGAGCGGCACGACGAGCAGCCAGAACGCGCCGGCCAGCAGGTATGCCGCAAGGAGCAAGTCCGGCAGCCGCGTGCTTCCGCTGGCGAAATCGAATGCCAGCCAGCCGAGCGCGCAGCACAAGACCAGCGAGAACAGCGCATAGCCGCGCCGACCGCCAGCACTCAACTTCAATAGCCCGCCCCACTCCCACGCCCCCAGTCCGCAAACTCCCGAAACGAGCAGCAGCCAGACGGAAAACGGCAGCAGAAAAAGCGCGACGAGGAAGCCCGCCAGTAGCAGCAGTGCCGTGACGATCCGGGCTCTAAGCATTCTCGCTCGCGGTCGGGGAGCGGGTGCCGTCCTTGAGGCGCTCCGGGCCGCTGTCCGCTTGCAGTTGCTCCGAGGTGCGACCGAAGCGGCGCTCGCGTTGCTGATAGGAGGCGATAGCCTGATCGAGGGCGGCCGCATCGAACTCGGGCCACAGGGTGTCGGTGAAATACAGTTCGCTGTAGGCGAGTTGCCAGAGCAGGAAATTGCTGATGCGCTGCTCTCCGCCGGTGCGGATGAACAGGTCCGGCTCGGGGCCGTAATTGAGCGCCAGATGCGGGGCCAGATCGGCCTCGCTGAAACCGCTGCGCCTCTGCGGGCAAGCAGCAAGCATTTTCTCCATCGCCTGCAGGATGTCCCAGCGGCCGCCGTAGTTGGCCGCGACGGTGAGGGTCAGCGCAGCGTTACCGACCGTGAGCGCCTCGCCTCGGCGGATCAGATCGACGATCTGCGGATCGAAGCGGGACAGGTCGCCGATGACGCGGAAGCGGATATTGTTCTCATTTAGCTTGGCCACCTCCTCTTCCAGCGCACGCAGGAACAGCTGCATGAGGAAGGACACTTCTTCCTGCGGGCGACGCCAGTTCTCCGAGCTGAAGGCGAACAGGGTCAGGTAGGAGACGCCGCGCTCGATGCAGGCCTTGATGATCTCGCGCACCGTCTCGACGCCGCGCTTGTGGCCGGCTACCCGCGGCATGAAGCGCTTCTTGGCCCAGCGCCCGTTGCCGTCCATGATGATGGCGATGTGGCGCGGCACGTCGCCGGTCGGCGGAATGTCCTGCGTGGAACTTGGGAAAAGAGCCACGGCAGCTGTCCGAAGCGCGGATGGCCGGTCGCTCAGACGGCCATCAGGTCGCTTTCCTTCTGGGCCAGCGCCTTGTCGATCTCGGCGATGGTGCGGTCGGTCAGTTTCTGCACGTCTTCCTGGGCGCGCCGCTCTTCATCCTCCGAGATGGTCTTGGCCTTCACGGCCTCCTTGAGGGCGTGGTTGGCATCCCGGCGCAGGTTGCGCACCGCCACGCGGGCGTTCTCCGCTTCTCCGCGCACCACCTTGATGAGGTCGCGGCGCCGCTCCTCGGTGAGCGCCGGCATTGGCACCCGCACCGAGTCGCCCACCGTGGCTGGATTGAGCCCGAGGTCGGAGTCGCGGATGGCCTTCTCGATGACCGCCGCCATCTTCTTTTCCCAGGGTGTCACGCCGATGGTGCGTGCGTCGATCAGGTTCACGTTGGCGACCTGGCTGATCGGCACCATCGATCCGTAATAGTCCACCTGGACATGATCCAGGATGCCGGCGTGGGCCCGGCCGGTGCGCACCTTGCCGAGGTCGTTCTTCAAGGCCTCGAGCGACTTCTGCATTTTCTGTTCTGTCGATTTCTTGAGCTCCGGGATCATTCTGACCTCTCCTCAACAATGCACCATGGTGCCCTCGTCCTCGCCGAGGACGACCGCCTTCAGGGCACCGGACTTGAAGATGCTGAAGACGTTGATCGGCAGCTTCTGGTCTCGGCACAGGGCCAGGGCCGTCGCGTCCATCACCTGCAGGTTCTTGCCGATCGCCTCGTCGAAACTGACGCGATGGTAGCGCTGTGCCTTCGGGTCCTTCTTCGGGTCAGCGGTATATACGCCATCCACCTTGGTTGCCTTGAGCACGATCTCGGCCCCGATCTCCGAGCCGCGCAGCGCGGCGGCCGTGTCGGTGGTGAAGAAGGGATTGCCGGTGCCGGCCGCGAAAATGACGATCTTGCCCTCTTCCAGGTAGCGGATGGCCTTGCCGCGGATGTAGGGCTCGACCACCTGCTCGATGTTGAGCGCCGACTGCACGCGGCCGTTGAGTCCGGCCTGGCGCATGGCGTCGGCCAGCGCCATGGCGTTCATCACCGTGGCCAGCATGCCCATGTAGTCGGCCGTGGCGCGATCCATGCCGGAGGCGCTGCCGGCCAGGCCGCGGAAGATGTTGCCGCCGCCAATGACCACGCCGATCTCGACCCCCAGGTCGGCGACCGACTTGATCTCGGCGACGATCCCCGCCAGCGTTTCCCGGTTGATGCCGTAGGCGTCGCTGCCCATGAGGGCCTCGCCCGACAGCTTGAGCAGGATGCGCTTGTAGGCGGGCGCGGGCATCTCAGCGTGCAGCCGCAGCTGCTGCCTGCGCCGCCACTTCGGCGGCGAAGTCGTTGGAGCGCTTCTCCAGGCCCTCGCCCACCACGTAGAGCTGGAAGGCGGCAACCGAGGCGCCCTTGGCCTTCAGCAACTGCTCGATGGTCTGCTTGCCGTCCTCGGCCTTGACGAAGACCTGGCCGAGCAGCGTCACTTCCTTGAGATACTTCTGCACCGTGCCCTCGGCGATCTTCTCCAGCATGGCTTCCGGCTTGCCCGCCTCGCGCGCCTTCTCGACGGCGATGCGGCGCTCGGTTTCCAGCAGGTCGGCCGGCACGCCCGAGGCGTCCAGCGCCTTCGGCTTGGAGGCGGCGATATGCATGGCGATATCCTTGGCCAGCGTCTCGTCGCCGCCCACCAGATCCACCAGCACGCCGATCTTGGCGCCGCCGTGGATGTAGCTCGCCAGCCTGCCCTTGGCCTCGATGCGGGCGAAGCGGCGGATCGACATGTTTTCGCCGATCTTGCCCACCAGCGCGGTGCGGGTGGCTTCCACCGTGGCGCCGCCAAAAGCCAGTCCCGAGAGGACGGCGACATCGGCAGGATTTTGCTGCGCCACCAGTTCGGCCATGGCCTTGGTGAAGGCCTGGAAATCGTCGTTCTTGGCGACGAAATCGGTCTCGCAGTTGACCTCGACGATCGCGCCGAGCTTGCCGTCGGCGGCGATGTGAATGCCGACCACGCCTTCGGCGGCGATGCGGGTGGCGGCCTTGGCGGCCTTGTTGCCCAGCTTGACGCGCAGGATCTCCTCGGCCTTGGCCATGTCGCCGTCGGCCTCGGTCAGCGCCTTCTTGCATTCCATCATCGGCGCGTCGGTCTTTTCGCGCAGTTCTTTAACCATCGAAGCGGTAATGTCCGCCATGCTTGCTCCTGATTTCATCCTGTTGATGCACAGCGGGGCGGCCAAGCCGCCCCGCGGGTTTCCGTTTCTTCCGGGCTTAGGCCGCTTCGCCTTCGCCGCCCTCGTCGACCTCGACGAAGTCGTCGGACACCGCCGCGACGATATCCTGCACGGACTGGCTGCGGCCCTCGAGGATGGCGTCGGCGGCGCCGCGCGCGTAGAGGCGGATGGCCCGGCTGGAATCGTCATTGCCCGGAATGACGTAGGCGATGCCCTCGGGGGTGTGGTTGGTATCGACCACGGCGACCACCGGGATGCCCAGCTTGCCGGCTTCGGTGATGGCGATCTTGTGATAGCCGACGTCGATGACGAAGATCGCGTCCGGCAGGCCGTTCATGTCCTTGATGCCGCCGATGCTCTTCTCCAGCTTGACCATCTCGCGCTGGAGCATCAGGGCCTCCTTCTTGCCGAGGCGCTCGAAGCTGCCGTCCTGCGACATCGTCTCGAGCTCCTTCAGGCGCTTGATCGACTGCTTGACCGTCTTGAAGTTGGTCAGCATGCCGCCCAGCCAGCGTTCGTCCACGAAGGGCGCGCCGGCGCGGAGGGCTTCCTCGCGCACGATCTCGCGCGCCTGGCGTTTGGTGCCGACGAAGAGCACGGTGCCCTTGTTGGACGACATCTTGCGCAGGAATGCCATCGCCTCCTGGTATTTGACCAGGGTCTTTTCAAGGTTGATGATGTGAATCTTGTTGCGATGGCCGAAGATGAAGGGGGCCATCTTGGGGTTCCAGAAGCGGGTCTGGTGGCCGAAATGGACACCCGCCTCCAGCATTTGACGCATGGTCGTAGACATCAGATTCTCCGATAAGGGTTGGCCTCCGCCCGGCCGTGC
>WYAY01000175.1 GCA_011526165.1 Sulfuritalea sp. | reverse complement strand
TCCGGCACGGCGTCGAGCGGCAGCCGGTTCTCCAGGCGGCTGGCGGAAATGCCGTGGGCGATTCTGGCCATGTCGCGCACCGGCGCCAGCCCCCTGCGCGCGGCGACCCAGCCGAACAGCGCCGTCAGCAGGATGCAGACCACGATGGCCAGCCAGAGGCGCTTGCGGAACGCCTCCAGGAATTCCAGATGGTGGCCGATGTCGAGGGCGAGGGCGACCGTGACGGGAGCGCCTTGCGGCATGCTGGTCGGTGCCGTCGCGAGAAGCCCCCTGTAGGTCCGACCCTCCCATGACCATACCGCCGGCCTCGATGGCCCGGCCGATGCCGGCATGGCTTGAGCCCCCAGGAGGGGGGCGAGCAGTGCCGCGTCCGGTGTCGCGAAGAGCGTCTGCTGCTTGCCCGCGGCGATCGCGACGGCCAGTCCGTGATGGCCGACCAGGGCCTCCTCGAGCCGCTGGGCTGCGTTGGTCAGGTCGTCGGGCGACTGCGCCTTCGACAGGACATGGCGGATCAGAGTCAGCTTGCCCTCGAATTCGTGAAGGTCCTGTTCCTCGAAGTGCGTCTCCACCATCGCGCCGATCCAGTAGCCGATCGCCAGCAGAACGACGGTCGACGCCGAGGAAAAGAACAGCGCCAGCCGGAGCGTGATCGATTTCGGGCTTATCACGCCGCCCCCGGGACTTCGAGGACGTAGCCCATGCCGCGCACGGTGCGGATCAGCTTCGGCTCGAAGTCGTCGTCGACCTTCGCGCGCAGGCGCCGCACGGCGACCTCGATGACGTTGGTGTCGCTGTCGAAATTCATGTCCCACACCTGGGAGGCGATCAGCGAGCGCGGCAGCACTTCGCCCTGGCGGCGCAGCAGCAGTTCGAGCAGGGCGAACTCCTTGGCGGTGAGGTCGATGCGTCGGCCGGCGCGCGATACCCTTCGCCGCAGAAGGTCGAGCTCCAGATCGGCCGCGCGCAGCGTTTCGGGCTCCTTGCTTTTCCCGCGCCGCAGCAGCGTGCGCACGCGCGCCAGCAGTTCCGAGAAAGCGAACGGCTTGACCAGGTAATCGTCGGCGCCCAGTTCCAGTCCCTTCACGCGATCCTCGACCTGGTCGCGCGCCGTGAGGAAGAGAACCGGCATGTGTCGACCGGCCTGGCGGACTTCGTGCAGCACGTGCCAGCCGTCGAGCCCCGGCAGCATGACGTCGAGCACCACCAGGTCATAGTCCTCGGTCAGCGCCAAATGCTTGCCGTCGAGGCCGTCGCGCACGAGATCGACTACGAAGCCGGCTTCCGCCAGCCCCTGCCTGAGGTATTCGCCGGTCTTTTGCTCGTCCTCGACGATCAGAATTCTCATGGTCCTTGCCACAGCCGATTCCGGATGCCGCCATTGTGCATGTCGGCCAGCCTCATTTCCGGAAGATTACAAATTTGTAATCCCCCTGTCAGCTAGCCGTCGGGCGGCCGACAGCATCATGACAGCCATGACGAAACAAGGACGGCTCCCGATGAGAAAGCTACCGATCCTGCTGGCCGGGCTGGCGGCCGCCCTGCCGGTATTTGCCCAGACCCTCGGGGAGGCATTGGAGCAGGCCTGGGCGCGCCATCCCCAGGCCAGCGCCGTGTCTGCGCGAGAGGACGAAGCGCGGGCACGGGCCGAACTGGCGGGCGGCCTCACGCCGGGACCGGCGGCGCTGTCCCTCTCCAGCCTGAACGACCGCCTCAACCGCAACCGCGGCAAGCAGGAGTGGGAGGCCGAAATGGCCGTCCCGCTCTGGCTGCCCGGGCAGCAGACGGCACGCGAGGCCGAGGCGGAAAGTGCCCTGGCGGAAGTCGCCGCGCGCAGCAAGGCCCTGCGCCTGCAGCTGGCGGGCGAGGTGCGCGAGACCTGGTGGGCGGTCGCCGCCGCCCGCAATGCGAGCGGCCTGGCCAAGCGCCGCGCGGCGACGGCCCGGGCGCTGGAATCCGATGTGCAGCGCCGCTACAAGGCCGGCGATCTGGCGCGCATCGACGCCAACCTGGCGCAGGGCGAGCGTCTTGCCGCGGAAGCCGAGGCGATCGAGACGGAGGCCGCGCTGCTGGCCGCAGAACAGGCCTGGCGCAACCTGATCGGCACTGCGGTCCCTGCCGTCCTGGCGGAGGAGGGCGCGGCCGTTGCGCGCGAGCCTGACGAGAATCATCCGCAGCTTGCCGCCGCCGCCGCCGCCGCACGCACGGCGCGCAGCCGGCTGCGCGTCGCCGAGGAAACGCGCCGCGACGCCCCGGAACTTGCCGTGCGGGTGGTGCGCGAACGGGGGGATTTCTCGGAGTCCTATGCGAATACCGTCGGCGTGAAACTGACGATTCCCTTCTCGTCCGGCCCGCGCGTGCGCCAGGAAAACGCCGCCGCCCGCGCCGAGACGATCCAGGCCGATGCCGAGTGGGCGCTGGCCCGCCACAAGCTGCAGCTCGACGTGGAAAAGGCCCGCCTCGACCTTGCCGCCGCCGAACGCCAGCTCGCCATGGCACGGGCGCGCCACGCGCTGGCGGCCGACAACCTGGGCCTGGCCGAAAAGGCCTTCTCGCTCGGCGAATCGGATCTGACGACGCTGCTGCGCGTGCGCGCCGGCGCCTTCGAGGCGGAAGCCTTCCTCAATCGCCAGCAGGTCGCGCGTGCCGTGGCCCAATCCCGTCTCAAACAAGTTCTGGGAGTTCTGCCGTGAAGCACATTCGCACGTTCATCGTTTCGATGGCCTTTCTCGTCCCTGCCCTGGCCTGTGCCGGCGGTGACAGCAGCGATGGCCACACCCATGGCGAGGCAGTGCCGCCGGAGGTGATTGCCGAGGTCGCGCCGCGCACGTCCGCCCAGTCCGAGGAATTCGAGCTGGTCGCCGTGCTGGCTGACGGCAAGCTGACGCTCTACCTCGACCGCTATGCCGACAACGCGCCCGTGCCCGACGCCGAGGTTGAGGTCGAGAGCGGGGCCTTCAAGGCCGTCGCGGCCCAGGTCGCGCCGGGCGTGTATTCGGTGCCCGGCCAGGTCTTTGCCCAACCCGGCAGGCACCTGCTGACGATTTCCGTGCAGGCGGGCGATGCCGCCGACCTGCTCACCGCCGTCCTCGACCTCGCTCCGCCGGCTGCCGGCGTCGAGCATGCCCACGGCTGGGGCGAGTGGACGGTGTGGGGTGCTTCGGGCGTGCTGCTGCTGGCCGGCGCCGGCCTCGTCGCCGTACGCCGCCGCAAGAAGAATCGCAAACACTAAGGGATGGAATCGATGCCACGAATGAATCTTGCGGCCGTTGTCACGGTCGCGCTATTGGGGCTTGCCGCCGGGCGAGCCATCGCCCACGGCGACGAAGACCACAGCCAGGACAAGAAACCCGCAACCGCCGCCAAGCCCGCGGCGGCGGGAACGCTGCCTGCCGAAGCGACGGCGGCCCAGCGGCTGCCCGACGGCAGCCTGTTCGTGCCGAAGGGCGTGCAACGCCAGCTCGGCCTGCGCCATGTCGTCGCCGAGGTCGGCGAGCTGGCGGCGACAGCGGAATTCAACGGCAGGGTCATCGCCGACCCGAACGCCGGCGGCCGCATCCAGGCCACCCAGTCGGGCCGCATCGAGGCCGGGCCGAAAGGACTGCCGACCCTGGGCCAGAAGGTGGCCAAGGGACAGGTGCTCGCCTATCTGCGCCCCGTGGCGAACAGCATCGACCGCGGCAACCAGCAGGCGCAGTTCGCCGAAATCGACGCGCAACTGGCCATCGCGGAACGCAAGCGGGTCCGTTACGAACAGCTCGAAGGGGTCGTGTCGGCATCGGCCATCGAGACGGCGCGCCTCGAGGCCGACGCGCTGAAGAAGCGCCGCGCTGCCGTCGGCGCCAGCATCGGCGCGCCCGAGCCGCTCGTCGCGCCGGTGTCCGGGGTGATCGGCGCGGCCAACGTGGTGGTCGGCCAGGTGGTGGAGGCGAAGGAGATTCTCTTCGAAGTGATCGACCCGGCGCGCCTGGCGGTGGAGGCGCTGGCCTACGATCCGGCGCTGGCAGAGGGTATCGCCGCGGCCTCGGCACCACTGCCCGGCGGCACGCTGGAATTGGAGTTCGTCGGCGGCGGCCGACAGCTGCGCGAGCAGGCGCTGCCGCTGCTGTTCCGCGTCAAGTCGGCGAACGCGCCCGTGGCCGTCGGCCAGCCGCTCAAGGTGATCGCCCAGACCGTGCGTACCGTCAAGGGCGCGGCGCTGCCGCAGGCCGCGCTGGTGAAAGTCAGTGCCGGCGAGACGGCGGTGTGGGTGCGCGACGGGGCGGAACGCTTCGTGCTGCGCAAAGTGAGCGTGGCGCCGCTCGACGCGACCCGCGCGGCGGCGATTTCCGGAATCGGCAAAGGCGAACGCGTCGTCACCGAAGGCGCCGGCCTGCTGGCCCAGGTCAGATAGCCATGTTCGATTACATCATTCACGCCAGCCTGAAGCAGCGGCTGATCGTCCTCGGCGTGTCGCTGCTGCTGGTGATCTACGGCGCGCTCACCGTGCGCCAGATGCCGGTGGATGTCTTCCCCGACCTCAACAAGCCGACGGTGACGCTGATGACGGAAGCCGGCGGCATGGCGCCGGAGGAAGTCGAGCAGTTGGTGACCTTTCCCGTCGAATCGAGCATGAACGGCATGCCCGGCGTCACCCGCGTGCGCTCGGTGTCGGGCATCGGCCTGTCCATCGTCTATGTCGAATTCGAGTGGGGCTCGGACATCTACCGCAACCGCC
>WYAY01000174.1 GCA_011526165.1 Sulfuritalea sp. | reverse complement strand
CGCTCCAGCAGCATGCGTATGAAACTGCCGCTCCTGCACGAGCACGACCTGCTTGATTTCCTCGGCGATCTCGGTGCGGCCGCGCCGGCCTTCCTTCGCACGCGCGAGTGCAACGTCGTGCGCGTGCAGAAGGATCCCAATCACAAAAGCGGCCCGCCCCCGCAGCTTGCCGCCGAATGCACCATCGACTGGATCACCATTCGGGACAAGGAACCCCAATGAAAGCAGGAATGGCTACCTCCACCCCGGCAGCGGCACGCTGGCTCGCCGCCGGGCTTGTGCTGATCGCGGCGATGCCCGCCGCCGCCGAAGATCTCGGCCGCCTCTTCCTCACCCCCGAGCGGCGCGTCACTCTCGATCGACAGCGCCAGTTTAATATTCAGGAAACCGCGCGCGAAACCACCGAAGACGCCACCCTGAGCGTGTCCGGCATTGTCCGGCGCAGCAGCGGCCGCGACACGGCCTGGATCAACGACGCGCCGCTGGATGTCCGCTCCCCCCGCGGCGGTGTCCAGGTACAGATCGATCGCGCCAATCCGGCCACCGCCAGCGTCGCGGCCGGAGAAGACACGCCGACCCGCCTCAAGGTCGGAGAAATGCTGGACCGCGGCACCGGCGAAACCAGCAGCGGAATCGGCGACGGCCGCATCGACATCAAGCGTGGGGCGACCCGGCAGAAATAAGCCGGCCGCGCCAGCCTGCCCGCCATGCTCCCCGGTCGACAAAAGTCAGTCCCCGCAGGACGGCGACCCCACCCCCTGCCGCGCCGCCCCCAGCTCGGCGCGGCCCTGCTGATCTTCCTTCTGGTGCTGATGGCGGGCGCGCTCGCCTATCTCGTCAGCAACCTCACCTCCAGCGAAATCGAGACGCGTCGCGTGCAGAAGACCCAGGACGCGCTGGCGCAGGCCCGGGAGGCGCTGATCGGCTATGCGCTGCAGTATCGCGAGCAGCAGTTGGCCACCGGCACCCTGGACGCCATGTACGGCTATCTGCCCATGCCGGACGTAGGAACCAGCCGATTCCACGCGAGCCAATCCGCCGCATGCAACACCGAGGGCTGCGCCATGAGCTTCATCAACGGCGCATTCCCCGCCGATACGGAAACCATCGTTGGCCGTCTCCCCTGGAGAACCCTTGGACTCGATCCGATCCGCGACGGTCATGGCGAGTGCCTCTGGTACGTCGTCTCCGCCAACCACAAGAATCTCGGCATCAGCACGACGGTGCGCATGAACTGGGACACCCTCGGCCAGATCGATGTCGTCGCGACAAACGAAACGGACAAACTTAAGAGCCTGATTGCTTCCGCCCATGATCGCCCGATCGCAATCATCTTCTCTCCCGGTCCTCCTGTAGGCAGCCAAGACCGCAGCCCGATTGGCAGCGATGACGTTGGCAGGTGCGGCGGCAATTACGATCCGCAGCATTATCTCGACCCTGCCCTGGCCGCCAACTTGCTTGATCACGCCGGCGCCCCTACTTCCGCCAGCGCCTACTTCTCCGGCGCCAGGGCCACGGACACCAGCTCGACCAACCTGGCGATATCGACGCAAGGCAGAGTTTTTACGGAGGGCACAATCCTTAAAGCGGCCTGCCCGGCCGGCAGCACGAACTGCACGCTGGCCGGCAATGATTCCGGACTCCCCCTGACTGGCGACACGCTGTTCGGCGCCATCCGCAAGAATGCCTATTTCCGCACCGACATCAATTCACTGCTGGATCGTATTACAGACTGCCTGCGCGATCAGGGAGTGCCGTCCAATTACAATTGGATAGCCGGGGCGGACACCAATTCATGCTATGGCAAGGACATCCCGCCGCGCGGGTACTACCCTCACTACAAGGAAATGATCTTCGTCGCCGGCAACGCAACTACGAAGCAGGTCAACGGCGTCAACTGCGCCGGCGCACTGCTGTTCGGAAACCAGCGGGACATCCGTTGGGAATCCGCCGGCGAATCTTCCGGCAACATCCCCAAGTGCCCCAAGGACAATCCCGCCAACTCCTATCAGTGCCGCGTCACAGGGGGGGACAAATCTAACTCCGTCAACTACCTTGAAGGCATCAATCGGACCAGTTTCACCGCTACCGGCACGGCCTTCTCCGGCCAGGAGATATTCGAGCGCGTCTCCGCCAATCAAACCGTTCATCAGGACATCGTCCGCTGCATTTCGACCAGCCCCAGCTTCACGCCGGCTACCTCGCCGACCCTGGGCGGTACTCCACTCGTCGCCTATGACACCGCCACCCGCACCTTGACGCTCGGCCGGCAAACTGACACCACATTATCCTCCTCGCTCGCGAATCTCCTCTATGGCTGCGCCTGGCGGCCCGAGACACATGCGATGGGCGGCGGGTTGCGCAGTTATTTCACGTTCCGCATTAACGATGCGGGCTTGTATCTGTCATGGCCCCAGATGGGTTTTACGTTTTCCATCGTCGACGGCGACAACAACGGCACGAGCGCCTGTGGCGCAGCCGGCCAGCACCTGGGCTATTCTGGAAACAACACCGAATCTCCCTTCATCGCCCAGCCCAAGATCGCCTTCGAGGTCGATCCGAGAAGGGAAGGAGCCGTGTTCCCCTCGTCGAGCACGAGCCACCTGACCAACGGCCGCAACGACCCTCCTACAGACAGCGCCAACTACCGCGGCGGTCACGTGGCACTGGTCTACTGGGGCGGGGAAACGCCCATATCAGCGCCGGCGATATCTCCCTGCGACCCACCCGCCTATCCTTCCGGCGGCGCCTGCACACTGCCGCAGGAGGAAGACGACAACGTCCATGGCCAGGCCGCCCCCGCCAGGACCGGCTTTCCCGCGCCGCCGCCCAATCCGGCCGCACCCATCCCGCGACTCACCGTGCCGCCGGATACGCCGGCAGGCGTCTACAAGCTCGACCCCGACACCACCAGCGTGCCGGTCAACCAGCTCTTCCATGTGCGCGTCGAGCTCACCCGAACCACATCGCCCTATAACTTGCCGCGGGTGCGCGTCGCCACTACGACGGGAATCGATCTCAACGCTCCGGGCACGATCGACGCCAACGGCATCCATCTGTTCCAGGTCGATGGCGTCTATCTCTTCCCCGGCGACCGCGTGCTGGTGAAAAACCAGAGCGACGCCACGCAGAACGGCATCTACGTTTGGGAAGGCGCGGACAAGGTAATGAAGCGCGCCGACGATGCGAGCAGCGTGGAGGCTCTGGCCGGCGTAATCGTCGAAGTAATGCAGGGCGTAGCCTACGGCGGACAACTCTGGAGACAACAGACGGTGCAGCCGGTGACCTGTGCCGATCCGGACCTGAAGCCGATCCAATGCACGAATTTTTACTGGCAGCCCGCACAGGTTACCGAATACGTCGACCTTCCCGCCGCAAGTACCCAAGCCGGCCGCGTGGTGTACGTGCAGAAAGGAGACCAGGCCAACGGCTGGTTCCGCTCGGACGGCTCGAGTTGGCAGCGCGTCTGGGCGGATTTTTCCACTCAGCAGGCCATCAATCTAAGCAACCCAGACACCATCGACGGAGTGACGCCTGCCGCCGGTAGCCGTATTCTGGTCAGGCATCAGGCAAATGCCGCCGAAAACGGCGTCTATGTTTGGAACGGCGCAGGCATCGCAATGGGCAGGGCGGCGGATTTCGACTCCGGGCCGGAACTTGCCGGCGAACTGGTTCAGGTGCTCTCGGGGACCGACGCCGGCCGCGCTTTCCGACAGACGGCCATGCCTTACGGAGGCACAGTCGGAACAAGTGCCATCACATGGGAAGCGATTGACGCTTCGCCCCGCTATCTGCTGGAAGCATGGCTACTGCGCGACAGCCCAAGTTACACGCAGCTCATCTCCGCCATGCAGGACACCACCCGGCCGATGGGTTTCCTCACCGCCGCCATGAATCCGCCGCCCGATTTCCCGCCGCAATTGCGCGACACGCCCGTCATCCCCTATCCTTTCCGCAAAGCGCGGCTTGGTTTCACCATCGGACAGCGCACCTCGATCAACGACCAAACCGTCACCATCGGCAATTACTTCACGACATGGCTCGAATGAACGCCGTCCCGCGGAGACTGACTTTTTCCCGCGGCTTCACCCTCATCGAACTGGCGCTGGTGCTGGTCATCGTCGCCATTTTCCTCGGCGGCATGCTGATGACCATGGGCGCG
>WYAY01000173.1 GCA_011526165.1 Sulfuritalea sp. | reverse complement strand
GGGGGCCGCCCACACCAAAAAAACCCCCCCCTGCCCCCCCCCCCCCCCCCCCGCGGGGGGGGGGGGGGGGGGGGGGGGGGGGCCCCAGGCCGCTCCCCCCTCTCCCCGACCCTCTCCCCCGTGCCGGGGGAGAGGGCGAATGGTCTATGCCCGACCGGACATGGCTTGCGCCATGGCTGGATGGCGGCCCTCGGCAAGGCCCCTGATGAAGCCGACGTTCTTCTCCACCGTCGCCTGGATGTGGGCGACCTGGTCGCCGGAGAGGTGGCGGTACTTGCCCAGGGCTTCGAGGTAGTCGTCGATGGGCAGGGCGTGGTCGAGGTCGCGCGTGAGCCGGAGCCCGTCGCGCGGATTGAACTCCCAGAGCAGGACGAAATTGCTTTCCACGGCCTTCCTCGCCACCTCGATGTTCTCCTGCGAGGGGAAGCGCCAGCCGGTGGTGCACGGCGAATAGATGTGCAGGTAGGCGAAGCCGCGCTTCGAGGCGGCGATGGCGCGGTCGAGCTTGGCGTAGAGGTCTTCCATGAAGGCGGTGGAGGCCGTGGCGACGTACTCGCAGTTGTGCATCATCATCAGCAGGGGCATGTTCTTCGCGTCCTGCGTCTTGCCGTGGCCGCGCTCGCCGACCGGCGTGGTGGAGGTCCATGCGCCGAAGGGCGTGCAGCTCGAACGCTGCATGCCGGTGTTCATGTAGCCCTCGTTGTCCACGCAGATGAAGAGGATCTGCTCGCCGCGCTCGGCGGCGCCGGAGAGCGACTGGAAGCCGACGTCGGAGGCGCCGCCGTCGCCGGCCAGCGCCACGGCGTTCACCTCGCGGCCCTGGCGCTTGTAGTGGCGCTTGACGCCGGTGAGCATGGAGGCGGTGTTGGTGAGCAGCGGGTGGAACACCGGCACCTTGGTGCCGGTCAGCCCGTTGTAGCCGACCGAGCCCATGCCGGGGATGCAGCCCGGCGGCGTGGCGAGCACGGTGTCGGGGCCGATGCGGCGCATGGTGTGGCGCATGATCAGCTCGGTGTTGCAGCCCTGGCAGCCGGCCAGGCCCGGCACGAAGAGGTCTTCCAGGTCGCCGACCTCGTTGTAGATGTTGGCGGTGGTGAGGTAAGTCAGCGCGCCGCGGTCGCAGACTTTCACGCAGGCCGGATCGCCGCCGCAGCTGTCGCACTTGACGACGTGGCCGGCCGCGGCGTTGTAGACGATGCCGCCGAAGGCGCAGCCGACGGTGCACAGCAGGCAGTTCACGCACTTCGAGCCGTCCCATTCGATGACACCGTCGGCGTCGTCCTTGCTCAAGGCGGCGGCCGGGCAGTTGGCGACGCACTTCGGGTCGCCGCACTGGCGGCACATCGCCAGTTCGAACGCATCGCCATCGGCAACGATCTGGATGCGCGAGTCGAGGATGTCGGCGCTGCCGGCCTTCGCGGTGGCGCAGGCCGTCATGCAGGCGTTGCAGCCGTCGCAGTGCTCGGGTTTGAAGGATATGGTGTTGTAGGCGGGCATGCGTGTGTCCTCAGACGCCGTACCAGGCGATAAGGCCGATGGTCGCGAAAACCGGCCAGGCCAGATGTCTTCCGCGGGAAATGGTCAGGGTGATTGCCGCCGTCGCAATAAATGTCGCGGCCAGTACGGCGGAGACTGCACCGGGCGTGGCGGCTTCGAGGGCAAGGCAGACGAAGATCGCCGCCGCGCCCCACCAGGCAACGGTGGTGATGTGCCAGGCGAAGCGCAGCGTGCGGGTGGTGAATTCGGTGCCGCCGAAGAGCTTCGGCAGGTTGTCGCGGCGAAACAGGCGCACCAGGATGTAGCGCTCGCCGAGCACCGAATGCGCCAGGCCGACACCGAAGGCGAGCAGGGCCGCGAGGAAGTAAAGCGTGCTCACGGCCTCATCTCCAGGTCTTCGACATGATCGCCCGCGCCGTCTTCTGCGGCTCGGCGATGAAGGCTTCGCGCACCGGCGACAGGTCGATGCGGCGCAGGATGATCTCCCACATCACGCCCGGATCGAAGGGCACGTTGATGCCGAAGATGCCGGTGAGGCGGTTGTCCTGCATGACGATCTTCAGGTAATGCTTCGCGTCGGCTTCCTTGCGCACCACCTCACCCTCGCTCTGGCTGCCGACGGAGACCGCCTGCTGGCCGAAGAAGGTGTAGGTGTTGAGCGGCACGCCGCCGGGCCAGGGCTTGACGGCCGGGTCGCCGGCCATGGCCATGCCGGCGATCTTCCCCTGCTCGACGGCGCTGGGCAGGATGCCGTTGAGGGTCTTCGCTTCGTCGTAGAAGCCTTTCGCCTGGGCGACGTCGCCGGCGGCCCAGATGCCGTCCGCGCTGCTGCGCATGGTGTCGTCGACCAGAACGCCGCGGTCGACCGCCACGCCGGAGCCGGCGAGGAAGTCGGTGACCGGCGCCACACCGGCGGCGACCAGCAGCAGGTCGGCGTCGAGCGACATGCCGTTGTCAGTGGCGACGCGGGCGCCCTGCCCCGCCGTCTCGCAGCGACTGACTTTTGCGCCGAGCATGAGTTTGACGCCCTTGGCGGCGAAGGCGGTCTCGATGATCGATGAGGCCTCGGCGTCAAAGTAGCCGGCGAGCACGCGCGGCTGCATCTCCACCACGGTGACCTGGGCGCCGGCCTTGGCGAGGTTCTCGGCGGCGTGCATGCCGACGAGGCCGGCGCCGAGCACGACGGCCTGCTTCGTGTTCGGCAAGGCGGCGTTCAGCTTCACCGCATCGTCGAGGCTGCGCAGGACATGGAACCTGACGTCCTTCAGGCCGGGGATCGGCGGCAGGATCGGCGCCGCGCCGGTGGCGAGCAGCAGCTTGCCGTAGGCGATCTCCTCGCCGCTCGAGAGCTTCGCGCGCCTGGCGGCGGCGTCCACCGCGGTGACGGCGGCGCCGCGGATGAAGCCGACCTTGTGCTGCGCGAACCAGGCGCCGTCCTTGAGTGCCACGCGCTCGGGCGCGGAACGGCCGGACACCACATAGGGCAGCACGGTGGGCGAATACGGCAGCGCGTCGTCGCGCGTCACCATCGTGATGCTGCCTTCGGCGTCCTGCATGCGGATGGCCTGGAGGGCGGAGAGCGCGGCGTGGCTGGCGCCGACGATGAGGTATTCAGTCTGTGTCATGGTCAGTCCTTCTCGTTCAGCCAGACCGTCTCGCCGACCTGGCCGTCCTTCGCCAGCGCCTGCACGCGCTCGATGGCGCGGCCGAAATGGTCGGTGGTGATGTCGGCGCCGGCGAGGCCGCCGATGAAGCTCATGGCGGCCGGGCGCTGCGCGGCGAACTGCAGGGCGCCGATGACGTCCTGGTAGAGCGGGCCGCAGTTCCAGCCGAAGCTGACCGAACGGTCGACCACGCCGACCGCCTTGACGCCGGTGAGCGCCCGGGCGATGGCCTGCACCGGGAAGGGGCGGTAGGTCTTGACCTTGACCAGGCCGACGCGCTGGCCGCGGTCGCGCGCTTCGTCCACCGCGTCCTTGGCGGCGCCGGTCATCGAGCCGAGGGTGACCAGCGCGACCTCGGCGTCGTCCATGCGGTAGGACTCCACCAGCGGCGCGTGGCGGCGGCCGACGATGCGCGCCCAGTCCTCGTGCGCCGCCTCGATGGCGGCGAGCGCATTCTGCATGCCGGCGCACTGGCCCTTGCGGTAGCGCACGAACAGCGACGGGCCGGGGCCGCCGGCGCCGCCGGTGAGCGGGTCGATGGCCATCGGCCGCGAGGGGTCGAGGGCGGCGTGCCAGTTGGTGGACGGCGGCGGCAGGAAGGCATCGACCTCCTCCTGCGTCGGCAACTCGACGCGCGCGGCGCCGTAGGAGAGGTAGTTGCCGTCGTGGCAGACGTTCACCGGCAGCATGACGTCGCGGTGCTCGGCGACCTTGTAGGCCAGGATGGTGGTGTCGAGCACCTCCTGCACGGTCTCGCAGTACATCTGGATCCAGCCGACCTCGCGCACGCTCATGGCGTCCTGGTGGCCGCCCCAGACGCTCTGCGGCGTGAGGGTGTCGCGGGTGACGATGGACATCACCATCGGCATGCGCAGGCCCGGCGTGCGCAGATACGGCTCGAACATGAAGGCCAGGCCGGGCCCGCAGGTGCCGGTGTAGGCGCGCGCGCCGGCGAGCACGCCGCCGTGCAGCACGGAGAGCACCGAGTGCTCGCCCTCGACGTCGACGATCTCGGCGTTCAGCTTGCCGTCGGCGACGAACTTGGCGAGGTATTCGACCAGCGAGGACTGCGGGGTGATGGGATACACGGCGACCATGTCGACGCGCGCCAGGGTCACCGCCCAGGCGGCGGCCTCGTTGCCGTCGCAGACGATGGCTTTCGGTTTCGGCTTGAGCACGGCTGACATCAGGCGGCCTCCTCGATCATCGTGATCGCCCGCTGCGGGCACTCTTTCGCGCAGATGCCGCAGCCCTTGCAGGTGGCGAGGTTGAAGTCGAACCAGGCGGCCTTCTCGACCACGCACTGCACCGGGCAATAGAGCCAGCAGACGGCGCATTTGACGCACTTGGCGCGGTCGACCACCGGCTTCATGCTGCGCCAGTCGCCCGGCAGCATGGGGTTCATCTTGGTGGCGATCGGGCACAGGTCGCCGGGGACCTGCGACGAATCGAACATCGGGTAGGACTGCTTGGTGGTCATGCGGCCTCCCGCTTCTCGATGCGATGCACCGTCGTTTCGTTGTAGCCGCGCTCGAGCGCCAGCAGGTTCTGCTTGAGGCCGGCGTCGCGGAAGTCGGAGTCCTCCACCGCGGCGCGCAGGGAGTCGAGCGAGACGAGGCCGGTGGTCTTGGCGAAGGCGCCGAGCATCAGGGTGTTGGTGATCGGCCGCTTGAAGATCTCGAGGGCGATGGAGACGGCGTCGCACAGGCCGACGGCGGCGACCTTGTCCGGCACCTGCAATTCGCCGATCGGCCGGGCGGTGGTCTGGATCCAGGTGCCGTTGTCGCGGATGCCGTCGAAGACGTTCACCGCGCGGCCGACCGTGGGATCGATGCACAGCACGCAGTCGGGCCGGTAGATGTTGGTCATCTGCCGGATCTCGCGCGTGTCCATGCGCAGGAAGCTCGCCACCGGCGCGCCGCGCCGCTCGAAGCCGAAGGACGGCACGGCAACGACGAACTTGCCCTCGTTGACCAGCGCAGCGGCAAGGATGCCGCCGGCGAGCACTGCGCCCTGGCCGCCACGGCCATGAATTCTGATTTCGTACATCCCCGACTCCTCCTTTGGGAGCGTCTCTCTGGGGAATTGCCTGGCCGGTTGTCCGGCTCTGTATTACTTGGTCCAGCCCGGCTTGATGCCCGGCTTGACTTCGCCCCGCCCGCGCACCGGCAGCACCGGCAGCGCGTAGCCCTGATTGTAGGCCGCCCGCGCGACGAGGGTGTACTTCAGCCACCAGCCCGCCGCCGCTGCGACCAGGCCGGCGACAAAAGTCAGTCCCGGCAGCACGGCGCCGTAGAAGATGCCCATGACGAGGGTGATCTCCGGCAGCAGCTGGCCGACCATCTCGAACTTGGCGCCGAACGGGCGCAGCACGTCCATGGCCTTCTTCGGCAGGCCGCTCTTGTCGATCGCCCTGAAATAGAGCGTCCAGGCGATGCGGCGCAGGATCAGGGCGGCGAGCAGCAGGCTTGCCAGCCAGCGCGGACCTTCGCCGGGCAGCACGGTGGAGAGGACGACGGCCAGGCCCGCCCCCTCGACGAAGCCGGTGGCGAGGATGAGCGGCACGATCTTCGGCTCGCGCCAGGCGGGGATGCCCTTCGAGGCGTGCAGGATGCGGCCCTGGCAGTAGAGGAAGACGATGCCGAGCAGCGCCGCCATGCCGACGAAAATGCCGCCGCCGAACCACACCGCGGCGAGGCCGCAGGCGAACAGCGGCACCGCCACCATGCCCTCGCGCGTCATCCACGAGGTCTGCGGATGGAAGAAGACGTTGATGGCGCGCAGGGGCTTGCCGATCTCCAGCCAGACGCAGGTGAGGCCGCCGCCGATGAAGGCCAGCGCGACCAGCGCCATGATGCGATAGGCATCGGTGCTGCCCGCCGCCAGCGTGGAAAAGAACAGCAGGCCGGTGCCGCTGCCGCCGCCGATGAAGTTGCCGGCGGCGCGCCAGTCCCAGTTGGTCTGGTGCCAGGGGGTGACGCGGCCGGGGGGGATTTTCACATCACTCATGTCGCCTCCGCTGGGAATTCGGCGTAACGGCCGTGCCTGCGCAGCTGCACAGTGAAGCCGAATTAATGCCGCGCTTCGCTGCGCACGTTCCGAGGCGCGACGCTCCCGCGCGGCCCCCGAGGAGGCGACAGCCAATAACATGGAAGCCGCGCAGCGGCTGAACACTCGTCACCCTCTTCCTCGGGAAGGGGGATGGGGGGATGGTCGTCATTTCCTGTCGAAGATGTAGTACATGCCCGGATCGGTGCCGAGTTCCTCGTGCATGCGGAAATACTGGTTCTCGGCCAGCAGCTGCGAGACGTTGCTGTTCGGGTCCTCGCGGTCGCCGAAGGCCAGCACCCCGGCGATGCAGGAGTTCACGCAGGCCGGCGTCACTTCCGGGTCGACGCCCGGGGTGAGGCCCTTCTCCTTGGCGAGGTCCACGCGGTCGCTGCAGAAGGTGCACTTGTTCGCCACCGACATGCGCTGCGGGTCGAAGCGCGCCTCCTCCTGTTCGGTCGGACGGTCGCCGTAGGCGAACTCGCGCTTGTGCACGATGTAGCGCGCCTGGTAGGGACAGGCGACGGCGCAGTAGCCGCAGCCGATGCACAGGTCGTAGTCGATGCCGACCAGGCCGTCGTCGCGCTGGTAGGTGGCGGTGGACGGGCAGACGTGCATGCAGGGCGGGTCGGCGCAGTGCATGCAGCCGACCGGCACGAAGCTCCTGCGCACGTCGGGGAACTCCCCGCTCTCGATGTCGAGCACCTTGCGCCACTGCACGCCGGGCGGCGTGGCGTTGGCGTGGCGGCAGGCGGCCGTGCAGGTCTGGCAGCCGATGCAGCGGCGCAGGTCGACGGTCATCACGTATCTGGCCATCACGCCGCTCCTTCGATCTTGCGAACGCCCACGCGCACGATGTCGGCCGAGGAGCCGGTCGCGTCGGTGAGCGCCATGGACATCGGGATCAGGCTGTTCATGCTCGGCTTCTTCAGATCCCTGGCGTAGGGCGTCGCCCAGTGGTCGAACTGGCCCATCATGAGCAGCGTGTCGGCACGGATGCCCTCGGCCAGCACCGCCGGCCCGCGCGTGGTGCCGACGTAGGAGCTGACCTCGACGACGTCGCCTTCCTCGATGCCGAGCGCCTCGGCACGGCGGCGGTTGATCAGCACGCCGCGCGAGCCGCGCACGTTGCCCGAGGTCTCGTCCATCAGCTGCACGCCGACGTTGCTGCCCCAGGAATACTGCATGCTGCGCGAGGTGATGAGCCAGAACGGGTACTTCTCCAGGGCGTCGGCGCCGGCCTGCTTCACCGTCTCCTTTTCCCAGATGCCGGGGAAATCGTGCACCTTCGGCAGGCCGCCGTACTCGCCGAGCTGCACGTCCCACCAGTGGATGCCGTGCTCGTGCAGGCGCCGGCCCAGTTCGATGCCGACGCGCTCGAGGCGCTCCTGGAACGGCATCTCGAAGCGGATGCCCTTCTTGCGCAGCTCGGGAAAGAGATACCAGGACAGGCGCGAGATCGGCCGCGTGCGCAGGCCGTGCTGCTTGAACCAGTCGAGGCCGTCCGTCTCGCGGCCGTCGGTCAGCTCGGCGCTGGCGGCGCGGCAGGCATGCTCCCAGATCGTCGCGGCGGCGTGCTTCTTGCCGGGATCGAGCTTGAAGTCCCATGCGTGGTTGGACAGCGGCACGCCGGCGGCGCCGCGGTTGATCGCCTCGTTGTATTTTTCCAGCAGCCCGGCCTGCGCCGCCAGTTCGGTGGCGATGTCGGTGAAGTCGCGCGTCTGGCCGGCCGGTTTCACGGCGGGCTGGCGCAGGGCGAAGCCCTCGTGGTCCCAGAACTGCTCGATGAACTTGCTGCCGCCGATGCGGATCAGCTGCGTGCTCTCGATGTCGGTGCTCTCGGGCAGCAGCACGTCCGCCATGTGGTTGGTCTCGTCGCGGTGGTAGGCGAAGGCGACGATGAAGGGGAACTCGGCGATGCGTTTGGACAGCTCCTTGGTGTCCCAGAACGAGATCGACGGGTTGGTGCGGTAGCAGAACCAGACGTCGGGCGGGGTGACGCGCGGCCAGTTCTCCGGCGACTCCTTCTGGAACATCCAGGAGAAATGGGTCGGCCCGAGCGCCGTGCTCCAGGGCGAACTGGCCGACAGCGGCACCATGACGTCGTGGGCATTGCGCACCTTCGGCCGCGCCGCCCAGGTCGCCTTGTCGGTCGGGTTCATCGGGTAGTGCATGAAGCCGTCCGGATTGATCTTGACGCTGGCCTGCCGCGTCGTCGCCGGACGGTTGAGCCGCACCGTGGTGCCGAGCGTACCGCCCGGCACTTCGAGTCCGCCGACCAGGCAGGCCAGCAGGGTGCGCGCCCAGCAGCACTCGTAGGCACCCCAGCCGTTGTTCACCGTGCGGCCGAACTGGATGGCCACCGGCCGGTAGGGCAGGATCTCGCCGTCCACCTCCATCGTGGCGCCGACCTGGGCCTGCTCGACCCACTCGGCGGCGATGCGGCGCACCGTGCCCTCGCGCACGTCGCAGACCTTTTCCGCCCACTCCGGCGTGTAGGGCCGCATCTGCGCGACCAGCTTGCCGAAGGCCGTCTCGGCGGCGATGCCCTGGTGCGCCCACTGGTCTTCGTCGGCGCCGAGCTCGAGGGCGTCGAGCGTGAACGTGCCGTCGAGGGCCGGGTCGGTGTCGGGGGTGTCGAAGGGCACGGCGGCGTTGCGCTTGAGGTCCCACAGCAGCGGCTTCTTGGTCGCCGGATCGCGCAGGTAGAAGCCGTTCGGGCCGATCAGGTAGGGCGAGCCGGTGTGGTGCTTGAGGAAAGGGACGTCGAGCTTCCCGCGCGGCATCTCGCACACCAGCGCGTGCACCAGAGAAAAGAGGAAGGCGGCGTCGGTCTTCGGCCGGATCGGCACCCACTCGGCCGAGGCGGCGCCGGTCACCGACAGGTGCGGCTCGAACTGGATGCGCTTCAGGCCGCGTTCGCGCGCCTTGCCGTGGCGCCAGGCGCCGACCACGCCGCCGGAGGCCTCGATGTTGCCGCCGAAGGACAGCACGTAGTTGCAGTGCGGCGTGTCCGGACAGACGGTGAAGGCGCGGTGCCACAGTTCGCCGTAGAGGTGTTCGGAGTGCGTGCAGCTGACGCCCTGCCCGCTGCCGTAGCTGAAGTCCACCGGGCCCCAGGCCGAGAGGAAGGCCGGGAAGGTGCCCATGTAGTAGGTCGGGATGCCGCCGCCGCCGAAGCTGGCCGCCATGCGCGGATAGCCGTGCTCGTTGAGGACGCCATTGGCGCGCGTCTCGCGCAGCCTGGCGCCGATGATCTCGAAGGCCTCGTCCCAGGAGATCGGCACGAAGCCGGGATCCTCCTCGCGCCCCTTCTTCGGGTTGGTGCGCTTCATCGGCTGCAGGAGCCGGTTCGGGCTGTAGGTCTTCTGGATGATGCCGTAGGCCTTGACGCAGCACTTGCCGGCGCCGGGGTGCACCTCGCAGGCGGAAAAGTTCGGCTCGATCTCGGTGGCGACGCCATCCTCGACCTTGACGGTGAGGAGGTCGGGGCCGGCCACGCACTGATAGCAGTACTGCGGGACCTTGCGCACGGATTTTGCGGTGCTGGCGCTCACGCCGCACCTCCCGCCATCGTGATACGTTTTTGCGCACGCATGGCGCAAACGATGCCGCTCATGTTCTCCTCCTCCGTGAAGACGGACCGGTCTTGATGATTCATATTATGGCCTATTTTAACTATTTTTTGTATCGTTTTTTTGATACAGTCCGAAGCCCCGCGCCCAACCATGATCAATCAGGGGTGAAATCCCCGCTTATGGGGTAAACTTTTGAAAATGAGCGAAGTATTCGAAGCCGTCGAAAGCGCGGGCCGCCCGGAGCTCGCCGCCCTCCAGCTGCAGCGCCTGAAAGCCACCCTGTCCCATGCCTGGCGCAACGTCGCGCCGCTGCGGCGCAGGTTCGAGCGTGCCGGCGTGCAGCCGGGCGACCTGCGCTCGCTCGCCGACCTCGCCCGCTTTCCGTTCACCACCAAGGCCGACCTGCGCGATGCCTATCCCTTCGGCCTGTTCGCCGTGCCGCGCGAGCAAATCGTGCGCCTGCACGCCTCAAGCGGCACCACCGGCAAGCCGACCGTGGTCGGCTACACGCGCGCCGACCTCGACCTGTGGGCGAACGTCATGGCGCGCTCGATCTTCGCCGCCGGCGGCCGGCCCGGCGACCTGCTGCACAACACCTACGGCTACGGCCTGTTCACCGGCGGTCTGGGCTTCCACTACGGCGCCGAGCACCTCGGCTGTTCGGTCATTCCGATGTCCGGCGGGCAAACCGAGAAGCAGGTGCAGCTGATCGCCGACTTCGGCCCAAAAATCATCGCCTGCACGCCCTCCTACCTGCTGACCCTGGCCGACGGCTTCGCCGAGCAGGGCATCGACCCCGCTTCGACCAGCCTGAGGATCGCCCTGGCCGGCGGCGAGCCGTGCACGCGCGAAATGCGCGCCGCAATCGAGGCGCGCATGAACCTCCAGGTCATGGAGTGCTACGGCCTGTCGGAGATCATCGGCCCCGGCGTGGCGATGGAATGCTGCGAGACGAGGGACGGCCTGACGATCTGGGAGGACCACTTCTACCCGGAAATCGTCGACCCGGCGACGGGCGAGGTGCTGCCCGACGGCGCGTTCGGCGAGCTGGTCATCACCACGCTGACCAAGCAGGCGCTGCCGATGATCCGCTACCGCACGCGCGACCTGACGCGGCTGCTGCCCGGCACAGCGCGGACGATGCGCCGGCTCGACAAGTTCGCCGGCCGTTCCGACGACATGCTGATCATTCGCGGCGTGAACGTCTTCCCGAGCCAGATCGAGGAGCTGATCCTGAAGAGCCCCGCCCTCGCTCCGCACTACGTCATCGAGGTGACGCGGCCGCACAACCTGGACGAGGTCGAGGTGCAGGTGGAGCTGCGGCCGGAAGCCGACAACGACGCCGCGCGCAGCCGGGCCGCCGCCGAACTGCGGCACCACATCAAGTCGTTCATCGGCATTTCCGCCCGCGTGCGCGTGGTGCCCGCTGCGAGCATCGAGCGGCCGGTGGGCAAGGCGAAGCGGGTGGTGGACAAACGGCCGAGGTAGCCCACCCTCTCCCCAGCCCTCTCCCGCCAGCGGGAGAGGGCGTTGCTCCCCTCGCCCCGCCTGCGGGGAGAGGGGCAGAATCAGCCCGCCGCCTTGGCCTGCTTGGCCTTCAGCCGCTGCGCGGTCTTCTCCAGGCCGACGACGAAGCGGCTGTGCTTGCCGCGCGCCACCTCCTCCACCGCGTCGCGCGCGGAGAACTCGAAGGTCACGGCGGGGCCGTTCACTTCCGTCAGCTTGACGGTGATCTCCACCCACATGCCGAGCAGCGTGGCGCCGACGTGGTCGAATTCGACGCGGGTGCCGACCGAGTCCTTGCCCTCGCCGACGTGCGGCAGGATCAGCTCGCGGCAGGCCACCTCGACGTCGTAGAGCAGGCTCGGCGTGGAGTACACGCGCAGGTCTTCGCCCATGAAGCCGATGGTGCGGGCGGTGTCGACGGTAATGCGGGTGGTGGCGGTGAGTCCGGGTTGCAGGGTATCGCTCATGGAGGTCCTCTTAAAAGTCAGTCCCGCCGGGACGGCGGTCTTTCAGGTAATCGGCATACAGGCGCGCCTGGGCATAGCGTACCAGCGCCCGGGTGCCGCGCGCGCAGTTGCGGAAGACGCACACGCCCTGGTCCATCAGCCGGGCCGCCATGGCGTCGTAGAGCGTGCCGCCGTCCACGATGCCGATGAGCGGCTTGTCGTTGCGCGCCACCATCGGCGGCATCAGGTGCACCGTGCTCTTCGGGTCGTTGATGTCGTGGCCCGGGCGCAGCTTGCTCGCTTCCAGCGCGCGCACCGCCGGCGCGGTCGGGTCGAGGCCGACCACCACGGCGTCGATGTTCGGGTCCTGCAGGAAGGCTTCCGAGATGTCCAGGTGCGCCTCGTCGTCGGCGCCCGGGTTGATGTCGAGGGGGTTCCTCACCTCGACCAGCTGGTCGAGCTTCTTGGCGACGAGGATCGCCTCGACCTTCTTCACGGTGGCCTCTTCCGGCGCGCCCATCTCCATGGCGAAGCCGTCGGTCTCGATGTTGTCGGCCATGCCGACCGCCTCGAAGCCGGCGCCGCTGATGGCGCCCAGGCGATTCCCGCCGATCTTCTTGTCCTGCAGCGCGCCGGCGATGTAGAACAGGTCGTCGAAGGTGTTGAAGTCCTCGACGACGATGGCGCCGGCGTGGCGCACCACCGATTCGAACAGCGTCAGCCCGCCGGCAATCGACGCCGTGTGGCCCATCACGCCGCCCTGCCCCGGCGCCGTGCGGCCGGACTTGTACACCACCACCTGCTTGCCGTTCACCACGGCCTTGCGCACAGCCTTGGCGAACTGCAGGCCGTCGAGGTCCTTGAAGCCCTCGATGTAGATGCCGAGCGTTTCGATGCCCGGCAGCGCGGCGAAGTAGCTCAGCATGTCGCCGTGGGTGAGGTCGGTCTGGTTGCCCAGCGCCAGCATGTAGGCCGGGTCGAGCCAGGGGTTCTGCGACAGGCGCGTGATCATGAAGGCGCCGCTCTGCGAGAGCATCACCGAGTTCCTCACCGGCTTCTTCTGCGGCTTGGGCAGGCGCTCGAGCGGGATGAACCAGGAATCGTAGGCGCCCGGGTGCGACACCACGCCGAGGCAGTTGGCGCCGAGGAAGATCGGCCCGCCGCCGGGTTTGGCGTGGGCGGCGTTGATGCGCGCCGCCAGCTGCGCGGCCGGCTCGCGGCTCTTCTTGGTCTCGCCCATGCTGCCGGGGATCAGCATCACCGCTTCCACCGCGTCGGACGCAATGATCTCGTCGACCAGTTCGTACACCGCGCTCGCCGCCACCGCGACGATGAGCAGATCCAGCTTGCCGTCGATCGCCTTCAGGCCCTCGACGCACTTCACGCCGTCGATCTCCGCCTCGCCCGGCTTGAGCACCAGCAATTGCTCCTTCGGGTAGCCGCTGCCCATCAGGTTGCGCAGGATGATGCGGCCGAAGTTCATGCCGCTGCCGGAGACGCCGATGAGGCCGATGCGCTTCGGGTGGATCAGCTTGTCGATCTTCTGGATCGGGCGCGGCCGGCGGCCGGGCTGCGGCGCACCGAACGCGCACTCCGCGCCGCGCGCGGTGAGCCTGGCGCCCGCCTGCAGCGGGTTCAGCTCCAGCGCCTGCAGCACGAAGGACGCGTCGGGATTCTCGGGCGCGAAGGCTTTCGCCAGTGCCAGCAGCTGAGCGAAGCAGGCCTCCAAGGCCGCGTCGGGCGCTGCCGTTCCGGCGCGCTTCGCCACGGCGGCGAGCTTCTGGTAGGCTAGGGTGCGCCTGAAGAGGCCGAGGAAGTCGGCCGCGTCGGTCAGCGCCGCGGCGGCATACACCGAAGCGCGGTCGCGACGGAAGTTGCCCTCGTCGAGCTCCGCTTCCAGACCGCCCAGCCCGGCGCTGACGACCATGCCGAACTCGCGCGTGCTGTTCAGGCTGATGCGCACGTCGACCGCGCCGGCCGGTGCGGCGGCGTCGAAGACCAGGCCGAGGCCGTCGAGCAGCGCCTTCAGTTCGCCCGCGTCGAGCGCGCTGCGCCCCTGCCCAGCCGCCTGGCGGAACAGCTCGGCCGCCCGCGTCGTCATGGAATTGCTCACGATACCGTCCTCCTGCATGAATCACGTCATGGGGCGCGGCAAATGACGTTTTGATTGGTGCCGCGTCGTTGCCGGCCACTATAACAGATACAGAATTGCTGGAACAATCATGGTTGATGTATCAATTGATGCGGATCAACCGGACCATCAGTCCTGCCGCCATCCTGCGCAGGCTGACTCTTACTTGTCCAGCGCCCCTGTCCCGATCTGCCCGATTTGCTCCACGCCGAGCAGGGTCATGGTGACTTCCAGTTCGCGTTTCAGCGTGGCGAGGACTTCGGCGACGCCCTGCTCGCCCCGCGCGGCGAGGGCGTAGGCCCAGGCGCGGCCGAGCATGACGGCCCTGGCGCCGAGGGCGAGCGCCTTGGCGACGTCCTGGCCGCTGCGGATGCCGCCGTCCATGAGCACTTCCAGCCGGTCGCCGACGGCGTCGACGACGCGCGGCAGCACCGAGATGGCGGACGGCGCGCCATCGAGCTGACGGCCGCCGTGGTTGGAGACGATCACGCCGCTGGCGCCGATGTCGGCGGCCGCCTTGGCATCGTCGACGTCGAGCACGCCCTTGATGACGATGTTCCCTTGCCAGTGCTCGCGCAGCCAGCCGAGGTCGCGCCAGGTTATTGAAGGATCGAACTGGGCGTCGACCCAGCCCTTCATCGCCTCGAGGCTCTTCGCCGAGGGCACGGCCTGGGCGAGATTGCCGAAGGTGAGCGGCTTGCCGCCGAGCGGCACGTCGATGAACCAGCCGGTATGGCGGAGGATCTCCCAGGTCCGCGCCAAGCGATCGAGAAATCCGGCGCCGCCGGTCATGCCGTTCCTCACGTCGCGGTAGCGCGTGGCGAACACCGGCAGATCGACGGTGAACACCAGCGTCGCACAACCGGCGGCCTGTGCGCGGGCCAGCAATTCCCTGGCGTAGCCGCGGTCGCGGATGACATAGAGCTGGAACCAGAACGGGGCCGTGCCGGCAGCACTGACTTCCTCGATGGAGCAGATGGAGACGGTGCTGAGGCAGAACGGTACGCCGGCCGCTTTAGCCGCACGCGCCGCCTGCACCTCGCCGCGGCGGGCGTAAAGGCCGGCGAGCCCCACCGGCCCGAGGATCACCGGCTGGGCGAGCCTTTCGCCGAGCACGACAGTGGAGGCATCGATGGCGCTGGCACCGCGCAGCACCCGCTGGTGCAGCTTCAGCGCATCGAGGTCGCTGCGGTTGGCGGTAAGCGTCAGCTCGTTGTAGGCGCCGCCGTCGATGTAGTCGAAGAAGGGCCGCGGCAGGCGCCGCTCGGCCAGCAGGCGGTAGTCGGCGACGGATGCGGGAACGGGCATGGGAGGCCTCGCGCGGTTGGAACCGCGCGATTATCCCATCAAGCGGTTGTGGCAGTCAGCCTGAGGAACTTGTCGTGCAGCTGTTCCTTGCTTTCGGCATGGCCGGGGTCGGCGACGATGCAGTCTACGGGGCAGACGGCGACGCACTGCGACTCGTCATAGTGACCGACGCATTCCGTGCACTTCGCCGCGTCGATGACGTAGGTTTCATCGCCCTGCGAGATGGCACCGTTGGGGCATTCGGGCTCGCACACGTCGCAGTTGATGCATTCGTCGGTGATCATCAAAGCCATTTGCTGCTGTCTCCTTAAGCGATGGTCCAGGTGTCGCCGCTGTTGAAGAGGGCGGCGAGGTCGCCGCGTCCCTTGCGCGCCCGGGCGTCGGCGTGCAGTTGCTCGTTCATCTCCTCGTAGGACGGCTGGCGCACGGCGCGGAAGACGCCGAGCGGCACGGGGAACTTCGGCGCGTCGAACTGGGAGAGGAAGAAGGCCAGGCCGCTGTGCTCGGCGGCTTCGTCGTGCGTGACCAGGTCCGCCTCGCCGACGCCGTTCTCGCCGAGGGTGACCACCTCCGGCTCGAGGCCGCGCAGGCGGATGCCCTTGTCGCGGTTCTTGCCGAAGAGGAGCGGCTTGCCGTGCTCGAGCAGCAGGCGGGTGTCGTCCCGCACGCTCTTGTCGGTGATGGCCTCGTAGGCGCCGTCGTTGAAGACGATGCAGTTCTGGAAGATCTCGACGAAGGCGGTGCCCTTGTGCTCGGCGGCACGCTTGAGCACCTGCGCCATGTGCGCCTGGTCGGCATCCACGGTGCGGGCGACGAAGGTGGCGCCGGCGCCCAGCGCCACGGCGACCGGGCTGAAGGGCCGGTCGATGTTGCCGAGCGGCGTGGTCTTGGTCTTCTTGCCCATCTCCGAGGTCGGCGAGTACTGCCCCTTGGTCAGGCCGTAGATGCGATTGTTGAGCAGGATGATCTTCAGGTCGATGTTGCGCCGCATGGCGTGGATGAAGTGGTTGCCGCCGATGGCCAGCGCGTCGCCGTCGCCGGTCACCACCCACACCGAGAGCTCGGGCCGTGCCAGCTTGAGCCCGCTGGCGATGGCCGGTGCGCGGCCGTGGATGCTGTGCATGCCATAGGTTTCCATGTAGTAGGGAAACCGGCTGGAACAGCCGATGCCGGAGATGAAGGCGAAGTTCTCGCGCGGGATGCCGAGCTGCGGCATCAGCTTCTGGATCTGCGCCAGCACGGCGTAGTCGCCGCAGCCGGGGCACCAGCGCACGTCCTGGTTCGACTCGAAGTCCTTCTTGGTCAGGGTTGCCATGTCGTTCATTTCGCCCCCTTCTTGCTCAGTTCGACGATGCGTTCGTGGATCTCGGACACCTTGAACGGCTTGCCCTGCACCTTGTTGAGTTGCTCGACTTCGATCAGGAAACGCTCGCGCAGCAGGCGGGAGAGCTGGCCGAGGTTCATCTCGGGCACCAGCACGCGCTTGTAGCGCCTGAGGATGTCGCCCAAGTCCGGCGGCAGCGGGTTGAGGTGGCGCAGGTGCGCATGGGCGACGGAGAGGCCTTGCGCGGCGGCCTGCTCGCGCGCCTGCACGATGGAGCCGTAGGTGCTGCCCCAGCCGACGATGAGCAGGTCGCCCTTGGGCGGGCCTTCCACCGTGAGCGGCGGGATGTCCTTGGCGATGCCCTCGACCTTGGCGGCGCGCACCTCGACCATGCGCTGGTGGTTCACCGGGTCGTGCGAGATGTTGCCGGTGAGGAAGTCCTTCTCCAGGCCGCCGACGCGGTGTTCCATGCCCGGCGTGCCGGGGCGCACCCAGGCGCGGGCCAGGTTGGCGTCGCGGGCGTAGGCCTGGAAGCCCTCGGCTTCGGTGCGGAACTTGACTTCCAGCCTGGGCAGCGAGGCGGGGTCGGGGATGCGCCAGGGCTCGGCGGCGTTGCCGATGCCGCCGTCGGAGAGGAAGATCACCGGGGTCATGTACTTCACGGCCAAACGGAAGGCCTCGATGGCGCAGTCGAAGCAATCGGCCGGGGAATGGGCGGCGATGACCGGGATCGGGCACTCGCCGTTCCTGCCGTACACCGCCTGCAGCAGGTCCGACTGCTCGATCTTGGTCGGCAGACCGGTGGAGGGGCCGCCGCGCTGGACGTTTACGATCACCAGCGGGATCTCCAGCATGACGGCGAGGCCGAGCGCCTCGGTCTTCAGCGCCATGCCGGGGCCGGAGGTGGTGGTCATGCCGAGCACGCCGCCGTAGGCCGCGCCGATGGCCGAGCAGATGCCGGCGATCTCGTCCTCAGCCTGGAAGGTGGTGACGTTGTAGTGCTTGAGCGCCGACAGCTCGTGCAGGATGTCGGTGGCCGGGGTGATCGGGTAGCTGCCGAGGAAAAGCGGCACATTCGCCAGTTCCGAGGCGGCGACGAAGCCGAGCGCGGCGGCATGGTTGCCGGTCAGGCTGCGGTAGGTGCCCGGCGCGATGTCGGCGGTGCGCACCTTGTAGCTGGTGATGAACATCTCCGTGGCGTCGGCGTAGGCATAGCCGGCGCGCAGCGCCAGCACGTTGGCCTCGGCGATCCCGGGCTTCTTGGCGAACTTCTTGCGGATGTCCTCCTCTTCCTTCTCCAGCGGGCGGCTGTAGAGGGAAAGCATCAGGCCCAGCGCGTAGTAGTTCTTGCAGCGGCCGATCTCCTTCTTGGAGAGGCCCGATTCCTTCAGGGCGTGGGCGGTGAGTTCCGAGATGTCGATCCTGTAGAGGCGGTAGTCGCCCAGGCTGCCGTCGTCGAGGGGATTGGCCTTGTAGCCGGCCTTGGCCAGGTTGGCGTCGGTGAAGGCGCCGCTGTTGGCGATGATGGTGCCGCCGTGCTTGACGTCGGACAGGTTGGTCTTCAGCGCCGCCGGGTTCATCGCCACCAGCACGTCGGGGGCGTCGCCGGAGGTGAACACCGCGCGCGAGGCGAACTGGATCTGGTAGCCGGAGACGCCGAACAGCGTGCCGGTCGGGGCGCGGATCTCGGAAGGGTAGTCCGGATGGGTGGCGAAGTCGTGCCCGGCCTTGGCGATGGCCTTGGAAAATTCGTTTCCGGTCAATTGCATGCCGTCGCCGGAATCGCCGACGAAACGGATCGTGACGCTGTCCAGCTCCTCTACCGGACGGGGCGCACTTCGCTTCGCCCCCGCTGCTGCCGTTGCCGTTGCTGACATGACTGCCTCCTGATGGAACCGCAAACCTAACTCTACCCCACTGCCAGCCCGAATTATAATTTGTTTGCAAACTGTTTGCTATCCACCATTATTTGACGTGGATCAAATATGCACGAGATTGCCGGTACTAGACTGTCCCGCATCCTAGGCAAGGAGGACTGACATGGGCATTCGCGACTTGGTTGACCGGCTCTGCGGCCGGCTGCACGACACTCCCCAGTACCCGACGCAGGGCGCCACCCTGTTCGTGGACCTCGATCGCCGGGAAACCCGCCGCAAGTACCTGCCGGCGGACGTGCTGACGCATTTCCTCGGCGGCCGCGGCGCCAACATGTGGCTGCTCTACAACCTGTTGCAGGAGGAGAAGGACGCCCTCGACCCGGAAATCCCGCTGATCTTCGGCGCCGGCGTGCTGACCAGCGTGATGCCCTCGGCCACGCGCGGCAACTTCACCAGCAAGTCGCCCGAGTCCTATGCCATCCTCGACGCCAACGGCGGCGACTACTTCCCGGCCTTCGTCAAGCGCCACGGCTATGACCACCTGGTGATCTACGGCAAGGCGACGCAGCTGAGCCTGCTGCGCATCGCGCAGGATGAAGTCAGCTTCCACGACGCCACGCCGTATGCCGGCCTGAACAACCTCGACACGGCGGCCGCCGTCGAGCGCGATTTCAGCTGCAAGGAACGCAAGGACATGGCGCTGGCGCGCATCACCAGCGCCGGCGAGAACGGCGTGCTGTGCGCGGGCATCATGGGCGGCATCAAGGCCATCTGGGCGCGCGGCGGCGGCGGCGCCAAGATGGGTTCGCTCGGCCTCAAGGCCATCATGGTGCATGGCCGCCCGCCGGAAGCGCCGCTGCCGGCCGACGTCAAGGCGCAGAACAAGGCCATCGGCAAGAAGATCACCGGCACCTCGGTCATCAAGAATGCCCTGAAGATGGTCGGCACGCCCTTCCTCTACAAGCCGAGCCGGGTGCTCGGCGCCATGGGCACCAAGAACAACCAGGAGACCACCTGGGTCGAGGCACTCGACGCCGACAACTTCGACGTCTATCGTCCCGGCATGGACGGCTGCTTCAAGTGCCCGGTGCACTGCCGCAACCTGAACGACATGACGCCCGAGGGCAAGGGCGGCTGGGGCGCGCACGCGCTGAAGGGCCTCAAGGGCAACGCCAGCTACGACAAGGCGCAGGCCGACGTCGAACACGAGCGCAAGAAGACCTACAACGGCATCAAGGGCGACGGCCAGTTCGACCGCTACGACAAGGGCGACGGTCCCGAATACGTCACGCTCGGTAAGTTTGGCCCGAACATCGGCATCAGGGAGCCGGAGCAGGTGCTGCGCCTGAACAACATCCTCAACGACCTCGGCATGGACTCTGCCAGCGCCGGCGGCGCCCTCGCCTGGGCCATGGAGCTCTACCAGCGCGGCATCATCACGCAGAAGGACACCGGCGGGCTCGACCTCGCCTGGGGCAACTACGAGGCCATCGAGAAGCTGCTGTTCATGACGGCTGCGCGCGAGGGCTTCGGCAACGTCATCGCCGACACCACGCGCGCCGTCGAGAAGGGCCATTACCCGGCGGAAGCGGCCCAGTACCGCATGTCGGTGAAGGGCCTGTTCCAGTCCGACCCGCACGACGCGCGCATCCTCAAGGCCTTCGCCCTCGGCCTCTCGGTGGCCACGCGCGGCATGGACCACCTGCGCAACCGCGTCACGCTGGAGATCAACGCCCGCGTGAACGACGATCCGGCGTTCAAGACCGCGCTCTACGGCGGCGTGGTGTCGGCCAAGCCGAACAGCTACGAGGGCAAGGAATACGCCGTGCGGAAATGCGAGAACACCTTCGCCGTCGGCGACTCGGTCGGCATGTGCCGCTTCGACACCAAGCTGTTCAACTCCCCCACCCTGCCCGATCCGGCGGATTTCGCCGAGCAGGTGAATGCGCTCACCGGCACCAGGCTGGATGTGCAGGCCATGGACGAGATCGGCCGCAACATCACCGGCATCGAGCACATGCTCAACTTCCGCCTGGGGCTGCGCGCCAAGGACGACACCCTGCCGCCGCGCTGGTTCGAGGAAGAGAACACCTACGGGCCGTTCAAGGGCGAGAAGATCGACCGCGACCAGTTCGAGCAGCTGAAGGCGCGCTTCTATGCGCTGACGGGGCTCAACGCCGAGGGCGCACCGCAGGTCGACTGGCACGAAAAGCTGGCCAAGGTCATCACCGGCTTCGCCGTGCGCGTCGAACTGCCCAGCGACGTGCCCGGCGCGCCGGAGCACGCCATCGTGGTGGACGAGCCGGTCTCCAACGTCGTCGAGCTGCGCCAGTCGCTGCGCCGCCGCCTGCCCGAGGCCGCCGACAAGCTCGGCGACCGCAACCTCAACGTGGCGGTGAATGGCGAAATAGTGCTGTCGGGCGAAGCCGGCGCGCCGCTGCAGAGCGGCGACCGCGTAACGGTGTTTCCGATGATCGCCGGCGGCTGAGGAAACGGCGACAGGCGCCGGGACGCCGTGTCACCGCGGCTGACTTTTCTCAGAGGATAAACGCCGGCTTCATCTTCACCGGCAGCAGGCAACCCTTGCGCGCACGGTGCAGGCGGAATTTCTCGACGTCCTTGCCGGCCACCTTGCACGGCACGGTCTTGCCGCCGCGGCCGATGCCCTCGACGATAACCCCGCTTCCGTCGTTCACCGCCACGCCGACCAGTTCCTCCTTGTCGTCGAGGCCCATGACGAGCACGCCGCGTCCGGCGGACTGGCTCTTCATTTCCGAAACGGCAAAGAGCAGCAGGCGGCCGTTCTCGGAGACGGCGGCGATGGTGTGGCCCGCCACCCTGGCCGGGTGCAGCACGCGCTCGCCGGTTTCGAGGCTCATGAAGGCCTTGCCGGCCTTCTGCCGCGTGACGAGATCGCCCACCTTGGCGATAAAGCCGTAGCCGCCGGAATTGGCGAAGAGGTACTGCGCCTCGGGCGCGTCCGACACCGCCGCGGCGACGCGGGCGCCGGCCTGCAGGTCGATCATGGTGGCGACCGGCGCGCCGTCGCCGCGCCCGCCGGGAAGATCGGCGACGCGCAGCGAATAGGCTCGGCCGTTCGAGTCAACGACGATCAGCGGCCAAGTGGTGCGCGTCTCGGCGACAAAGAAGGGATAGTCGCCGGCCTTGTAGGCGATGGCCGTGCGGTCGAGGCCGTGGCCATCGCGGCGGCGCACCCAGCCGTTCTTCGACAGGATCACCGTCACCGGCTCGTCGGGCACCTGGATCTCGGCCGGCGCCACCGGGGCCACCGCCTCGATCAGCGTGCGGCGCTCATCGCCGTACTGCTTGGCGTCCTGCTCGATCTCCTTGAGGATGAGCTTCGTCATTTCCTTGCGCTCCGCCAGCAGGCGGCGCAGAGACTTCTCCTCCTCCTTCAGCTCGGCCAGCTCCTTCTCGATCCTGATGCCTTCGAGGCGCGCCAGCTGGCGCAGGCGGATCTCGAGGATGTCCTCGGCCTGGATCTCGGAGAGGCTGAATTTCGCCATCAGGTCCTGCTTCGGCTCATCCGAGTTGCGGATGACCTTGATCACCTTGTCGATGCTGAGGAAGGCGATCATGCGGCCGTCGAGGATGTGGAGGCGGCGCTCGACTTCGGCGAGGCGGTGGCGGCTGCGGCGCTCGACGGTGTCGAAGCGGAAGGCGATCCACTCGGAGACGACCTGCACCAGGTTCTTCTGCTGCGGCCGGCCGTCGCGGCCGAGCATGGTGAAGTTCAGCGAAATGTTCGTCTCGAGGCTGGTGTTGGCCAGCAGGATGTTCATCATCTCCTGCACGTCCTGGTTCTTCGACTTCGGCTCGAGGATCAGGCGCACCGGCTCCTTGTCGGTGGACTCGTCGCGCATCGTGTCGAGCACCGAGAGCAGCAGCTGCTTGAGGTTCTTCTGCTCCTGCGAGACGTCCTTGCGCCCCTGTTTCGGCTGCGGGTTGGTGAGCGACTCGATCTCGGCGGCGATCTGCGCCGCGGAGACCCCATGCGGCAGTTCCTGCACGACGATGCGCCACTGGCCGCGGGCGAGATCCTCGATGCGCCAGCGCGCGCGCATGCGCAGGCTGCCTCGACCGCCGGTGTAGGCGTCCTCGATGTCCTTCGGCCGCGAGATGATCTGGCCGCCGCCGGGGAAGTCCGGTCCCTGCACGTGCTGCAACAGTTCAGCCACGGTCGACTTGGGGTTGCGGATAAGGTGAATCGCCGCCGACGCCACCTCGCGCAGGTTGTGCGGCGGAATCTCGGTGGCCATGCCGACGGCGATGCCGGAAGCGCCGTTCAACAGCACCATCGGCAGGCGCGCCGGCAGCAGCACCGGCTCCTTGAAGGCGCCGTCGTAGTTCGGCGCGAAGTCGACGGTGCCGCGATCGAGTTCTCCGAGCAGGAGTTCGGCGATCGGCGTCAGGCGCGCCTCGGTGTAGCGCATCGCCGCGGCGGCGTCGCCGTCGCGCGAGCCGAAGTTGCCCTGGCCGTCGATGAGCGGGTAGCGCAGCGAGAAGTCCT
>WYAY01000172.1 GCA_011526165.1 Sulfuritalea sp. | reverse complement strand
CGGCCCTGCGCCGCTCGCGGCGCCACCGTAACGGGAGCTTACGACGTGCAAATCGAACTCTGGCTTGCTTTCGTCCTCGCCTCGGCGGTCGTGCTGGTCATCCCCGGCCCGACCATCCTGACCGTGATGAGCTATTCGCTGGCGCACGGCCGCGCGGTGAGCGTGCCGCTGGTGGCGGCCGTCGCGCTCGGCGACTGCACTTCCCTGGCCCTGTCGCTGCTGGGCCTCGGGGCATTGCTCGCCGCTTCGGCCTTCTGGTTCGGCGTGGTGAAGCTGGCGGGCGGCCTGTATCTCCTCTGGCTCGGCATCGGCCTGCTGCGCTCGGGCATTTCCGCCGCCGCGGCCGCGCCTGCCCCCGTCCCCGCTTCCCGCTGGCGCCTTTTCGCCAACACCTACCTCGTCACCGCGCTCAACCCGAAGGGCATCGTCTTCTTCGTGGCCTTCCTGCCGCAGTTCATCGACCCGGCCGCGAACGTGACCGCCCAGCTGTGGGTGCTCGCGGCGACGTTCGTGCTGATGGCCATCGTGAATGCTTCGGCGTATGCCGTGTTCGCCGCTTCGGCGCGGCGCCTCCTGTCGTCGGCCCGCGCGCAGCGCCTCTTCAACCTCGCCGGCGGTTCGCTGCTCTCGGCGGCGGGGGTGTGGGCGCTGCTTTCCCGCCGGCCCTCCTGACGAGGGCGGCAAAAGTCAGTCCGTGCGGCACGGCGATGCGCCGCGCCGACAATCGAGGAGGAAGAAGCCATGCCCCACGCCAACGAGATCTTCTGGCCCGAGCTGCAGCCGGAATCGATGCCGACGCACTTCAACGACTACGCGGAGCGGCTGCTGGCGGAGGGCGACTCGTGGTTCGCCTGGGCCTACATGGGCTTCGACGTCTCGCCCAGCATCCTCACCGAGCTCGCCTTCGACCGCCGCACCGCCACGCTGTGCTACGCCTATTCCGGCGACACCAGCGGCGACATGGCGCGCATGTCGATGAGCGCGGGCTTCATGCAGGAATTGTCGGCGCGGCGCTTCGACGCGGTGCTGCTCTCCGGCGGCGGCAACGATCTCTTCGACGCCCTCGCCCAGGGGCACATCCTGCGGCCGGCCGGCGGCGGCGACCCGGCCGACCCGGCCAGCTACATCGACACCGCCGCGCTGGACAAGCTGAAGGACTACGTCACGCGCAACTACGAGCGGATCCTCTCCTGGCGCCTGCGGCCGACCTCGCAGAACAAGTCGACGCCGGTGCTGCTGCACACCTACGACTATCCGATGCCGCGCCCGGCCAAGGCCAAGGTGTTCGGCAAGCCGGCGGCGGGGCCGTGGCTGCTGCCGGCGCTGGAGGCGGTCGGCGCGCCCGAGGGGCTGCGCTTCGAGATCATCAGGGAGATCGCCGCGGGCACGCTGGATTGCGTGCGCGCCTTCGACGATCCGCTGGCGGGCATCCATGTGGTGGAGACCGCCGGCACGCTGACGCCGGCGTCGCCGAAGGCCAAGGGGGACGACGCCGACTGGGTGAACGAGATCCACCCGAACCGGGGCGGCTATGCCAAGCTGGCGGCGAAGTTCAAGCCGCAGCTGGCGGCGCTCGGCGTGCGCTGACTTTCTAGCCCTGCTTCATCCAGATCACCGGCTTGCCCTTCACGGCGGGCGCCGGCTTGGCTTCTTCGTAGACCAGGGCGGCCTCGCGCGCCTTGCGGATGGCCAGCTTGAGGGCGTCGGCGCCCTTGGCGACGGCCTGCTCGTTCTCCACCAGCTCGTCGAGGATCTTGACGAAGGCGGCGCGGCTCTTGCGCCAGGTCTCGCCGTAGCCGCGCACGAGGCGGGCGCAGTGCACGATCTCCAGCGCCAGTTCGGCGTCGAGGGCGGCGAAGCCGAGGCGCTTGATGGCGCCGAGCCAGCGCTCGATGAGGGCCTGCTCCTCGGCGAAGCGCGAACTCCTGCGCCGCAGCGGCTTCAACGCCGCCATGAGGCGCATGGCGAGGAAGCCGGAGACGGCGCTGGTGGGCAGCTTGACGGCGCGGCCCGGCCCGGCGTTTTTGCGCAGGCGCCCGGCCCAGGCCGGCGGCAGGATGTCGGCGATCTCGCTGGCGCTCGGCTTGAGGTAGTCGGTGACGACGACGATCTGGCCGTCCTTCGCCGCCGCCTCCTGGCGCACGCGGGCGAAGCGGCTGGCGCGGGTCTTCAGGTCGGCGACGCGGATGACGTCCTCGTAGCTCATCCAGAGGGCGAGCAGGCGCGCCGCTTCGCGGGTGAGTTGCCAGCCGCCGGGCTCGCCGCCCGCCTCGCGGTCGACGGCGAGCACGCCGCGCACGCGGTCGAGGTAGAGGGCGGCGTAGGCGGCATCCTGGTAGTCGGCGAGGCGGGCGATGGCCTCGTCGAGCAGCGTGTGCAGGGGGATGGGGAATTCGCGGCGGACGCGCTCCGATTCACTCCCTCTCCCTTCCAGGGAGAGGGTTGGGGTGAGGGTGGCGGCGGGGTTGCCCCTCTCCCTGGCCCTCTCCCTGGCCCTCTCCCCGGGGGGGAGAGGGGAAGAAGCGGCGGCGAAGCCTGCCGCAAACCCGCGCAGGCTGGCCTCCGCGCCCTTGCCGGCGCCGCGGATGGCGGCTTCGCAGGCTTCGCGCGAGAGCGGCAGCGCGCCGCTGCCGGCCATGGCGCCGAACAGCACGGCGTTGATCACCGTGCCGGCCTCCTGCGCCAGGCGCGACATGTCGAAGAGCACGGCCTTCTGCGCCACCTTCGGCGCGGCCTCGAGGATCTTGCCGGCGTCGTAGCGGCCGTCGGTGGGGACGACTTTCTCGGCGGTGGCGTAGACGCGGTGGGTCGACGCCACCAGCGTGGTGCGCTCCGGCACGATGAAGGCGTTCTGCATGGCGCGGCCGGCCTCGACCAGCTCGGAGGCGGCCATCAGGTCGATGCCGCCGGGGCTGGGCACCAGGGCCATCACCGGCGGGCGGGCGCCTTGCTCCGGGAATATCTCGACGTAATAGGTGGTGGCGCCGGTGCGCTGCGAGACGCCGGGGATGGAGGTCTTCTGCGCCGGGAAGCCTTCGTGCAGGGCTGCCTCGATGAGCCAGTCGGCGAGCACGCCGCCGCCTTCGCCGCCGAGGGCGGCCACCAGGATGGTGATCGGACGGGTCATTTGGCACCCCCGAACATTCCGATGACACCTTGTCTTATCCCGTGCACGAAGCGGTCCCAGCCGGTGGGGTTCTGGATCACCTCGATGCGGTGGAAGCTCGGGCACAGCGCGGCGGCGTGGGCCGCCTCGCCGCACAGGCCGCAGCCGACGCAGCCGCTGTTGACGGTGGTGACGGGCTCGCTGCGCAGGGGGTCGGGCGAATCCTTGATGGTGAGCGAGGGGCAGCCGGAGAGGCGGATGCAGGCGCGATCTCCTGTGCACACGTCGTCGTCGATGCCGAAGCGCGTGCGCACGACGCGCTCGCCGGCGGCGAGCT
>WYAY01000171.1 GCA_011526165.1 Sulfuritalea sp. | reverse complement strand
CGCGAGTAGTAGAACACCGCGGCGGCGGTGAGCAGGAAGGCCAGCACGAAGAACTGCACCACGCTCTTGGCGCCCTCGGCGATGTCGCCGATCTGCTTGGCGAAGCCGATGATCTGGATCTCGAAGCCGGCGTCCTCGTGGCGGGCGCGGACGTCCTGCTCCAGCCGCTTGGCGAAGGCGAGATAGTCGAGCTTCTCGCCGCTCTTCGGATCGTGCTCCAGGAGATCGGCCACCACCATGGCGCCGCGGCTGTCGTTGGCGACCAGGCTGCCCATGTAGCCGCCGACCAGGGCGTTGTTGCGGATGCGCGCGATCTTGTCCGGCGTGAGCTGGTCGGGCGTGATGTCGCCGCCGATGACGTCCTCGGCGCGGAAGCCCTCCTCCGTGACCTCCAGCACGCGCGTGGTCGGCGTCCACAGCGAGGAGACCGTGCGGCGGTCGACGCCGGCGAGGAACATCACCGACTGGGTGACCTCGTGCAGGCGCTGCAGGCCCTCGGCGGTCCAGATCTCGCCCTGGCGCGGATGCACCACGACGATGATGCGGTTGGCGCCGAACACCTCGTCGCGGTACTGGTTGAAAGTCTGGATGTACTCGTGGCCCTGCGGCAGCTGCTTGTCGAAGCCGGCGTCCATCTTCAACTGGACGGCAAACAACGCCATCAGCAGGGTGAAGGCGAGCAGCGTTCCGAGCGTCGGCGCGCGGCGCCCGAAAAACAGGTCTTCGAGCCGTTGGACCAGTGATGCAATCATCTTGATGTGTTACCGGAAGGAGGGCGGAATGCGCCCGGGGCGCTCAGCCGCCCCGGGCCATCGGCCGATCATGCGATGCCGCTGCCTGCTCAGAAGGTGTAGGAGACGCTCCCGAAGGCGAAGTCGCGGTCGCGCATGAGGTTGTTGTTGCCGCCGCCCCAGTAGCGCGTCACGCCGAGATTGGCCTTCCATTTGCTCTCGCGGTCGAAATTGAGCGAGAACGCCGCCGACTTGCGTCCCTCGACGAAGGGCAGGGCGTTCGGCGTGGTGCCGTTCACGTCGTGGGTGAAGTCCAGCTGGGGCAGCATGTTCCAGCCGCTGCCGAAGATGTTCGGGTAGGTCAGGCCCATCGACACGACATAGCCCCAGGAAGTCTTGTTGGGGATCTCGTAGTTCGACAACAGGTAGGGCACCGCCCCGGAGCGATCGAGTCCCGGGTAATAGGCCAGCGCCGCCTCTGCGAGGATGTAGCCTTCCGCCGCGCCGAGGCCGGTCATGACGGCACCGAGTGGGCTGGAGGGGGCGACCAGGTAGAAACCGGTCAGGTGGGCCTGCCATTTCCGCTCGGTGGTAAAGCCGCGCGCCACCTTGCCGGCGTACTCGAACACCGAGTACTTGCCGGCGGCCGGCACGGTCGGATCGACAGCGACGCTGTCCTTGGGGCGATAGGAAAGCTCCGCGCCGACCGCCACCGGACCGATGTTGGTGTTCATCGAGACGCCGAAAACATTGCGCTTCTCGCCGTAGTCCTCGAAATAGGTGACGCCGAGGAGGTTGGTCGGTGAGCCGGCATTCCTGAAACCGATGAAGGGAATCTTGTCGTGGTAGCGGATGTAGTAGAAGCCGAAATCGCTGCCCAGCGCATCCGACTTGTAGCGGAAGGCCGCGCCGAACTGGCCGCCCTTCGGATCGCGCACGCCCTCGCGGTAGGCGACGGAACCGGTGCCGACCGCGCCATAGGCGGGGTTGAACAGGGGGTTCGCCAGTTGGGCATCGGTCAGGCCGTGCGGTCCGCCCGGATCGCCGACCGTGCCGTTGGGGAACGGAGCGCCCGGCAGTCCGAAGTTGTTGGCGATCGAAGTCGGCACATAGGCGTTCCCGGCGCTCTTGCCGAGCACGTCGGCCGGCGAGAAGAAGGTGCCGACGGCTGGGAACTGGAAGGCGTTCCATTTCCACTGGTAGTAGCCCTCGAAGCTGAGATCGTCGGTCATCGAGGCATTCAACGAAATCATTGGCGCCGGCCGGAACACCTCCTTGAGCTGGGTGCCGGGGATGCTGAAGCGCTGCAGGTCGATGGCGTTGGTGATGTTGACGCCGCCGTAGATGAAGACGTCCTCGCCCCAGCTGATGACCTGGTTGCCGACCTTCACCTTGGCTGGGCGGTCGCCGATGTGGAACTCCTTGGCGACCCAGGCATCCAGCCAGGTCCAGTTCTTGACGGCAAGATCTTTCGCCTCGTCGGACAGCGGCGTACGGCGCGTATCGTCGGCCTTGAAGTCGCGCAGCCAGGACGCGCGGACCAGGGCGGTCAGGCCGGCGGGCGCCTTCAGGTAGAGTTCATGCGTGCCCTTCAGCGCCACCGAGACAACGTCGCCCTTCTTGTAGTTGAGGTTGCCGTTGTCCGACTGCAGGTAGTTGAAGTCCGGCGGGGAGGCGATGCCGCCACCCGGTCCGAACATCTTCTCGCCCAGCGTTCCCGACACGGCGGTGCAGCCGCCGTTGTCGTTGCCGATCACGCTGCAGTGAGTGGATTCCAGGCGCTGGCGGAAGCCGAGGGAGATCGTGGTGTCGAAGCTGCCCGACACCGATTCGCCCTCGAACTTGAAGGCCGCCGCCGGCTGGCTGGTGAGCACCCCAAGCCCGCCCAGCGCCGCCGCCAGGATCGCCTTCCGTTTGGTCACGCTGCCATATTGGCTCTTCTTCATGTTCTCCTCCTCTGGTGTCGTCGCGTTCAGCGGTCGCCGACGCGGCGCAGTTCATCCGGATTGAACCGGCTCTTCTCGATGCGTCCTTCGCGGCCGGCCAGCCAGTCGGTTTCCGGACGTTCCTGCGTGGCGTTCTCGGCGATGTAGCGGCCGACGTTCAGGTCATAGCCCATGTTCTCCTGGGCGACGCAGGCGGGAATTTCCGGCGCCACGATGAGGCTGGACTCCTGCACGCGCCAGACCTTGCCTTGCGCGTCGTAGTTGTCCACGGCCATGATTCCCCAGCTGTCCTCGTCGAGGTAGAAGACCCGTTTCGGGAAGATGTGGCGCATGCCCTCCTTGAGGGTCGCCTCGACCTTCCAGACGCGGTGCAGCTCGTAGCGCACCAGGTCGCGGTTGACGTAATCCGGGCCGTAGATGTCCTTGTACTTGCGGCTCTTGTCCACCCACTTCCAGCTGTTGTAGGGGATGTACAGTTCCTGCTTGCCGACCAGCTTCCAGTCGTAGCGGTCCATGGCGCCGGCGTACATCGGATACTGGTCCACCGTTTCCAGGTTCTCGTAGCCGGGCACCGGGTTGTCGTAGGCGAAGGTCGGTGCCCGGCGCACGCGGCGCTGGCCCGGGAAGTAGAGCCAGGCGTCGCTCGCCGCGTTCATGGACCAGTGGGCGAGAATCAGCTCGCCGGTGCGCGCCGCCGGGGAGACGACCGCATTGAGCAGCTTCATCTCGACGCCGCCGACCTCCTCGACGCCCTTGTTGTTGCGGCTGTGGAAGGGGACCGTCACCCACTGGTCCTGCGCCAGCGGCGTGAAGTCGCCCGACTTGCTGGAGAAGATGCTGGCGTAGTACTCGATGCGCCCTTCGCCCTGGTAGCGCAGTTTGTGGTTCCACATCGCCTCGGCGCCGCTCTTGGGAATCGGGAATATCACCGCCGCGCCGATCGCCTTCTCCAGGCCCCAGCCGTTGGCGGCCAGCTTGGCCTCCTTGGCGTTCGTCTTCGAGCGTTCATAGACGAAGTCTGGGAAGCCGCAGGAGCGCCGCGTCGGATAGACATCCATGCGATAGCCCTTCAGCGTCTTCAGCAGCGCCATCTGGCCTTCGGAGAGTTTGTCCTTGTACTTGTCCGCGTTGGCGGCGTCGATGGAGAACAGCGGCTTGTCGTCCTTGAAGGGATCGATGCGCTTCTGCCCTGCCTTCCAGCCGGCCGGCGGCTTGGTGATGCCGCCGGTCCATTCCGGAATCGAGCCGTCCTTGTTGCCGGCCCGCTCGGCGCCGACCGGCGTCAGGTCCTTGCCCAGCCGGGCGATCTCCGCGTCGGTCGCGGCAGCGGCGGCAAGGCCCCAGGCGCAGGCCAGGCATGCCGCAATGGTCGTTCTTGTAATCGACTTCATCCGTTCTCCTCCTCAGGAAGCGTGTTTCACTACGTTCTATCGGTCGCGCATGCGGCGCACTTCGTTCGGCGGCAGGGCGCGCTTGCGGGCGGCCGCCACGTCCTGCGGCGTGATGCGCTGTTCGGCCGGCACGCCGTTCAGCTCGCCCAGGACATATCCGGCGACGGCGACGATCTGCTCGTCGGAGAGCGCGGCGAAAGACGGCATGGCGTCGTTGAACCGCTCGCCGCCCGAGACGATCGGGCCCATCATGCCGCTCACCGTCAGCTGGGCCAGGTAGGCCCGGCCGGTTTCCGTTTTCGCGCGATCGGCCAGATTGCCGGCCAGCCGCGGCGCGAAGCCGGGGATGCCCTCGCCCTTCTTCTCGTGGCAGACCGCGCAGTGCTCCGCGAACAGCGCGGCGCCGCGGTCCTGGGCGCAGGCCGCCGTCGACGCCGCCAGCGCGATGCCGAGCACCAGTGCGCGTCTCAAGACGGCTTCTCCGCCAGCCCGATCAGCACCGCCGTCGTGCAATGGAACATGGTGCTGCTGGTATTGGCCATGCACCAGTTGACGTCGTTGTGCAGGCCCATGCGGTAGCCGGGGCGCTCGCCGAGGTTGGTATTGCACAGGCAGCGCCCGCAGGCCGTCTTGCCGCAGCAGTCGTTGTAGCTGATCAGATAGTCCTTGCCGTCCTGCGGGTTGCGGCAGGTGCCGATCCAGGCGACCTTCGACACTTCGGTTCCGGGCGGGCAGGTGGACATCGTGCCGCCGCAGCAGGAGCAGAGGAAGCCGTCCACGGCGCAGTAGCGCCAGTAATCGCACTGGTAGACGTCCGGCGCCTTCTTCTTGCCGCCCGTGCCGCCGGCGGCGGCGCGGGCGATGCGGTCGAAGGGCAGCACCGGCAGCGTGAAGGCGGCGCCGACCAGCAGACGACCGATGCCGACCAGCGCGCTGCGGCGCGACACGCGCTGCGCCGCGCGGCGGCTCGAGCGCTCGAAGAAATCATCCAGCCATTTCATGTTCCCGTTCCTGTTCCATGTCCGGCTCCGGCCGGGCCGGTGACGAATTCCTGCACCGACGCCACGTTCATTTCCTTGGCGGTGAACAGGCTTTCCAGCTGCTCCCGCGAATTCACCAGCCCCTTGGCGCGCACCCGCCCGGCCTCGTCCAGCAGCACCGCGTAGGGCAGCTTGCCGACGCGGAAGGCCATGCCCAGCTCGGCCGACAGCACATAGGGAAAGTCAGTCAGCGCGGCACGGCGACGGAAGGCCGCGTGCTCTTCCGCCTCGCCGTCGCTGGCGAAGACGATGTTCAGCCAGGCCGATTCGGCGGCGGCGATCGACTTGAGGATCGGCAGCAGCTTCTTGCACACCGGGCAGGTGGGCGACAGGAAGAACAGCAGCTGGCTGCGCTCGGCCGCGGCGCCGACGGCAACCGTGCCGCCGCCCAGCGCCGGTAGGTCGAAGCGCGGCGCCGCCTCGCCGACGGCGGGGCCGGAGTCGATCATCAGGGCGCCCATCGGCGCCACGCGTTCATAGAGGATGCCGACCTGGCGCGCCAGGGCGAAGACCGCCACCAGCAGCGCCAGCACGACGAACCAGAGAATGGCGTTGGAAACGGCGAGTGCGTCGATCATGCGGTTCAACCTCTCAGTTTCACCAGGCGCGGCCGGTTCGCCATCAGCTGGTTGGCCGCCGCATACAATCCATACAGCGCCAGCGTGCCCGCCACCAGCGTGAGGCCATCCAGCCAGACCAGGTCGCGCGGCGCTTCGGCGGCCAGCGACAGGCCCGCCGCCAGGCCGAGCAGGCCGTTGCGCAGCACCAGCCCCCAGGAAAGATGCTGCCCGCCCTCGGGTCCGCCGCAACCGCAGTCGATGGCATGGCGGCCGCGCAGCAGGTTGATCGCCACCGCCAGCGTCACCGCCGCCAGCACGGCCAACGCGAGCGCGGCGCCCGCCGATCGCGTCGCCAGCGGCAGGAGCAGCAGGCCGGCGACGGCTTCCGCCGCGAGCAGGGCCCAGGCGGCCGGCATCGCCCACGACGGCGGCAGCAGGCGATACTGCTCGACCGCCATGGCGAAGCCGCCCATGTCGCGCAGCTTCTGCCAGGCGCCGCCGAGGAACACGATCGCCAGCAGCGCGGCGAACATGTGCGGCAGGGTCGGATCCAGCGCATTCATCTCAGTGCAGCTCCATCAGCGTGGCGGCTTCGCCGATCTGCTCCATGCGCTTGAGGAAGCGCGGCTTGGCGCCGGCGTCGAAGACCGCCAGCCCCATGTTCATGCCATCGACGGCGAACAGCTTCGGCTGGTCGGCCTGGCTCACCGCGAGGGCGATGGCGTTGTGGCCGGGCAGCTTCGCCACGCGCTGCTTCTTCTCGAGATCGAAGACCCAGATCTCCTGCGCCGGATTCTTGTGGCTGCCTTCGCCGCCGCCGGCATGAACGCCGACGAAGAGGCGCCCCGACTTGCGATGCACGGCGAGCAGTTGGTAGCCGCCCGGCCGCCAGCCCTTGCGGACCTCCGCGCCGGTGGCGATGAGCCAGGGCGCCTCCACCTTTGGCTCCTCGCCGGACAGGTCGGCGGCATGCACCTGGCCCTTGTACGAAACGAAATAGTGCCGCTCTCCGATGTTGTCGGTCTGCACGAACACCGGGTCCTCGTCGGGGTGGAAGAAACGCGCGCTGCGCGCACGCGACTTCAGGCTGCCGTTGTCGTTGAGGACGATGCTCTGCAGCGTGCCGTCGCCGCACAGCGTCGAAAAGCGGCTGCCGTCGCTCTGCGAGGGAATCACGATCCAGCAGCCCGGGGTGGGGATTTCGGCGGCGAATTTGCGCGCCTTGAGGTCCACCACAGTCACCGACGAGGCGGGCGTCGCGTTCTGCACGAACAGCCATCGGCCGTCGGAGGAGGGCCGCGCCAGGCCCTTGTAGGGCAGCGCCTGGGCATGGCGCGCCGGGATGACAATCTCACCCTTGTGCTCGAGGGTCTGCGTGTCATGGATGTCAACCACGTCGGTGCGCTCGCCGCGCGACAGGCGCGTGTAGTAGGTGGTGGCGACGTAGAGTTCCTTGCGGTCCAGAGACAGCGTGGCGTTGCCGGCATAGCCGGTCGAGATCATGCCGAGATACTTCAGCGCATCGCCATCGATGACGTGTAGCCGCCCGTCGACGATATGGTTGATCGAGATGTCGGAAATGTAGAGGCGGTGCGGCGTCGGCTCCGGCATCCGGCCGACGGTGAGCGTCTCGTATCTGGGCTCGGAAAAGGCGGCGGACGCCAGGCAGGCGGCGGACGCAAAGACGGCCACGCGGATGAAACGCGACAAGATGACTCCTCCTTGTTGCGCCGCAATATTGTTGTAAACAGGCGTTGCGGCGTGCAATGGAGCCGGATTCTAGGCAGGCTTCGGTACAGGCTGTTAGCCCAAATCGGCAAGCCGGGCAAAAAAAGATTGGGGCGTCAGCATTTGTTGCCTCGTGCACTTGCAATGGGGCCGGCATTCGGCTTTACTGCGACATCGCCAACTCGCAATGTCCGCCAGGGCCGCAGGCATGGAACCCGCCCTCTCCACCGAAGCGCTCGACGAGAGCGCCCTTTACTCGCTGGTGCGTCGCGAGACGCGCGACGCCGACGAACAGGCCGCCTGCCTGCGCGACTGGGACCAGGTCTACGAACAGCTCTCGCCCGGCCAGTTCGAGGGCCGCTTCATGGAGGTATGGTTCCGCGGCATCCAGCTCTTCCGCGAGGTGACCAACCAGTCGGTGCATGAGGAGGGGCTGATGCGCGCCGGCGACCGCGTGCTCGGCGTGCCGGTGGCCATGCAGGGCCAGGGCTACTTCTGCGGCCGCCCCATCTCGCCCGACGCCATCATGACCATGCGCGGCGGCGACGAACTGGACTTTCGCGCGCCCGAGCATTTCGACATCGTCGCCGTCTCTGTCCCGGTGGAGGTGCTGACGCGCTACGCCACGGAAATCGAGCACCGTGACATCGAAAGGGAACTGCAGGAGGTCGCCGTCCTGCAGGCGACCAAATCGGCCGTCCACGAGTTTCGCGGCTTCCTGCTGACGGCGCTGGAGTCCGTCTCGCGCACACCGGCCATGCTGCAATACCCAGCAATGCAGAAGGGGCTGGAGCATGCCCTCCTCTCCAGCGTGGTGAAGGCGGTCGGCCAGACCGACGACAGCCGGGCGACGGCATCGCCGACCGCGCGCCACGCCATCGTCTCTCGCGCGCAGGACTACATGCGCGAGCACATCGAGGAGCCGCTCACCGTCGAGGACCTCTGTCGCGTACTCGGCGTCAGCCGGCGCACGCTGCAATACAGCTTCCAGGAAGTGCTGCAGCTGAATCCCGTCAGCTATCTGCGCGCCATGCGCCTGAACGGGGCGCGCCGGATGCTGAAGTCGGCCGACCCGCAGCGCCACTCGGTGCAGGACATCGCGGCGCGCTGGGGCTTCTGGCATCTCAGCCACTTCGCCAACGACTACCGCCGCATGTTCGGCGAACTCCCCTCGGAAACGCTGCGCAGTTCCGCGCATCCGGCGCGGACGGTCTGAGCCGCCGTTACGATACCCCGAGCAGATCCAGCGCCCGACGGAAGGATTCGGCCGGGCGCGCGATATCGAACTGCACCGCGCGCATCCCCGCCGCGATCGCCCCCTCGACGTTGCGCCGCTGGTCGTCCACGAAGACACAGGCGGCGGCCGGCAGACCAAGCCGTTCCAGACACAGCGCATAGGCACGCGCATCCGGCTTGAGGACGCCGGTGTAGGTGGCGTCGATGATGAAGTCGGCGTGGCGCAGCACGGCGACGCGGCTGCGCAGCTCGCGGCCGTAGAAGAGGTCCAGATCGTTGGAAAGGATGGCGATGCGACAGCCGGCGGCCTTGGCCGCCTCGATGGCGGCGACCGCCTCGGGACGGATCACGGCGTCGGGGTCGGCGCCGCGCGCGCGCGTGACGAAGGTTTCCATGCGCTCCCAATCCTCGCCCAGCAGGCGGCCCACCTCGCGCGTGCGCGCCAGCCAGTAATCACGCTCCGTGATGCGGCCGGCCTCCAGCTCCTGCCAGAGCGGATCGCTCGCCGGATCGAACGGCCCGCGCCAAGTCAGCGTGCCGGGCGCGAGGCCCAGCGCCGCCTCGGTGAAGCCGTGCGTCTCGAACAGCGTGCGCGTGACGACGCCGCCGAAATCGAGTACCAGGGCCTGCGTCATGCCGGCAGCGCGGCGCGGGTGCCGGGCGCGATGCGGCCGGCCGCCGCCCAGCGGTCGAAGACGGCCAGGGCGGCATCGGTAAACGCCGTGTCGTTGATGTGGGCGTCGACCTCGACGCATTCGGCCGGCGCCCAGGACTCGCCGCGCAGGGCGTCGACGAAGGCCCGCAGCCCGTCGGCGTCGTGCAGCGGCTGGCCCTCGCGGTCCCACTCCTCGATGCCGCGCAGCGGCAGCAGCAGGCAGCTGGGCGCCTGCGCCTCGCGCAGGCGGCGGGCGATTTCGGCGGCGATCTCGCGGCGCTCCGGCGCATCGCACATGCCGGAAGCGATCAGGCGGTTGTGCGCATGGCTCGGTCGTCCGGCGAAGCGCGCCGGCGGCGGGCACCAGGCCGGGAAATCGACCATGTCGGTGGCGCCCGGCGCGACGATCTGCGGCACGCCGGCGCGCCCCGCCCCGGTCAGGCGCGAGGCGCCCGCCGTGACGCAGGAGCCGCCGAGATGGTTGGCCAGCTCCTGCAGGCTGAAATCGAACACCGCGGCGAAGCGGCCCTGCTCCGCCAAGCCCTCGAAGGCGCGTCCGCCCATGCCGGTGGTATGGAACACCGCTACTTCGTAGCCGCGCGCCTCCAGCGCCGGCTTGAGCCGCTTCATGTAGGAGAGCACGCTGGAACCGAGCGAAGTGATGCCGACCAGCGGCCGCGCGAAGCGCGGCGGCTCGGCCATGCGGCAGGCGCCGAGCACGGCGCCGGCGGCCTGCGCCAGCGAGGAGCGGCACAGATCGTTCAGGCCGTAGAGGCCGCCCGACCAGAGCAGCATGACGAGATCGGGCGGGATGCGCTCGGGCGGCAGCAGGTGCGAATAGGCGATGGTCGACAGCACCACCTTGGGCACGCCCACCGGCAGCGCGGCGGCGGCATCCAGCGCCAGGTCGGTGCCCATGGTGCCGCCGAGGGCGAGCAGGCCGTCGATGCGGCCGGCGGCGTGCAGTTCGGCGGCGAGGCGGGCCGCACCGCGCGCCATGCCGCTCATGGCGGCGTTCTCGTCGCCCAGCGCCGCAAGTCGCTCGGTGGTCGTGCCGGCAGCGGCAGCGACCTCGGCGTTGGCAATTTCCGGCACGAAGGGCGAACCGTCGAGCACGCCGACGTCCATCACCAGCGCCGTGCCGCCGCCGGCCTCTATCCGCCCGCGCAGGTACAGCAGCTCGTCGGCCTTGGTGTCGGCAGTGCCGATCAGCAGTATCCTCGGCGCCCCCTCTGTCATGTCGCCGCCTCCGCCTCAGCAAAGGCGGCGTCGAGCGCATCGACGAGGATGTCGGCTTCCTCGCGCGTGATGACGAGCGGCGGCGAGAGGATGATGTTGGGGCCCGACACCCGCACCATGGCGCCGCGGCGGTAGGCGGCGCGGGCGACCTTTCCCGTCAGTTCGTTGCCGCGCGGCAGGGTCTTGCGACTGCGCTTGTCTTCGACCATTTCCAGGCAGGCCATCAGGCCGACGCCGCGCACGTCGCCGACGTGGGCGTGGCGGACGAACTCGCGCAGGCGCGCCTGGAAATGCGCGCCGACGCGCGCCGCGTTGCCGGGCAGGTCGAGCTCCTCGACCAGCTTGAGGCTCTCTAGCGCGGCGGCGGCGGCTACCGGATGCGCGCTGTAGGTGTAGCCGTGGGTGATGGCGCCGGCCGGCGAGCCGAGAAAGACCTCGGCGACGGCCTGGCTGAAGGCGGTGGCGCCGAGCGGCACATAGCCGCCGGAGATGCCCTTGGCCAGGCACCAGATGTCGGCCTTGACGTTCCACAGGCGGGTGCCGAACAGCGCGCCTGCGCGGCCGAAGCCGGTCACCACCTCGTCGGCGATGAGCAGCACGCCATGGCGGTCGCACACCTCGCGCACCAGCGGCCAGTAGTTTTCCGGCGGCACAATGACGCCGCCGGCGCCCTGCACCGGCTCTGCGATGAAAGCGGCGACGGTGTCAGGCCCCTGGAAGACGATCTCGCGCTCGAGCAACTCGGCGCAGATGCGGCCGAGCTCGACCGGGTCTTCGCTGTAGGGATTGCGGTAAAGCCAGGGGGTGTCGACGTGGAAGCAGCCGGGCAGCAGCGGCTCGTAGGCGCGGCGGAAGTTGGTATTGCCGTTCACCGACATGCCGCCGAAATGCACGCCATGGTAGCCCTGGCGCAGCGAGATGAACTTCGTGCGGTCGGCCTGGCCGCGCACCTTCCAGTACTGGCGGGCGATCTTCAGCGCCGCCTCGACGGCATCCGAGCCGCCGCTGCCGAACATCACGGCGCCGACGCCGTCGGGCGCCATCATCTGCGCCAGGGCCTCGGACAGTTCGATGGCACGCGGATGCGTGGTGCCGCGGAAGGCGTTGAAGTAGGGCAGTTCGTCGAGCTGGGCGACGATGGCGTCGCGCACGCGGCGGTTGCTGTGGCCGAAGTTGGCGCTCCACAAGCCGCCGACGCCGTCGATCATGCGGTGGCCGTCGATGTCCCAGATCCAGACGCCCTCGCCACGCGCAATGATGTCCGGCGGCGTGTCGCGCATGGCCTGGGGGTGCGCCATGGGGTGCCACAGGTGGCGCGCGTTAGCGCGCTTGAGCTGTTCGATGCTGTATTTCATGGGCGCTCCCGGCCAAACAATACGCGTGGGGCGGCCAGCTTACATTGGTTGTCGCTGCAACAAATATCCCAAATCGGCAAGCGCCATGAAATTTTCACTATACGGCGTAGTCCGCTGCAAAAACGTTGCATTTGCAACTTCACGGTGTTACAACCACGCCGCATCGACACACATCGAGACGAGACGACACCGTGAGCGACTATCCCGCCCCCGCCTTGTATATCGACGGCCGCTGGCAGAATGCCGGCAGCGGCGGCAGCCGCCCCGTCATCAATCCCGCCGACGAATCGGTGCTCGGCCAGCTGCCGCTGGCCGGCGACACGGAGCTCGACCTCGCCGTCGCCGCCGCGCGCCGCGGCTTCGATGCCTGGAAGAAAACGTCGGCCCACGCGCGCTGGGAGATCATCACGCGCGCCACGCGCCTGCTGCGCGAGCGCGCCGACGCCCTCGCCCGCGTCATGACGCTGGAACAGGGCAAGCCGCTGGCCGAAAGCCGGCGCGAGGTGCTGCTCAGCGCGGACATCATCGATTTCCTCGCCGAGGAGGGCAAGCGCGCCTACGGCCGGCTGGTGCCGCCGCGCTCGGAAGCCGTCCTGGCGCAAGCCGTCACGCGCGTACCGGTCGGCCCGGCGGCGCTGTTCGCGCCGTGGAACTTCCCCATGAACCTGCCGGCGCGCAAGGTCGGCGCGGCGCTCGCCGCCGGCTGCAGCGCCATCCTCAAACCGGCGGAAGAGACGCCGGGCAGCGCCATCGAACTGGTGCGCGCCTTCCACGATGCCGGCCTGCCGCCCGGCGTGCTCAACCTGGTCTGCGGCGATCCGGCACAGGTCTCGGCGCACCTCATCGGCAGCGACGGCATCCGCAAGGTGTCGTTCACGGGATCGATCCCCGTCGGCAAGCACCTGGGCGAGCTGTGCGCCCGCGGCGTCAAGCGCTTTACGGCGGAGCTCGGCGGACACGCGCCGGTGCTGGTACTCGGCGATGCCGATGCGACCCGCGTCGCAAGGCTGTCGGTGGCCGCCAAGTACCGCAACGCCGGCCAGGTGTGCGCCTCGCCGACCCGCTTTCTCGTACACGAATCGCTGTTCAAGGCTTTTGTCGATGCCTTCGCAGCCGGCGCACGCCAGCTGCGCATCGGCAGCGGTCTGGAAAGCGAAACCGGGATGGGGCCGCTGATCCATGCCCGGCGCATCGGCGCCATGGAGGCGCTGGTGGAGGATGCGCTGGCCTGCGGCGCCACCCTGGCTTGCGGCGGCAGGCGGCTGAACGTCCCCGGCCACTTCTTCGAGCCGACCGTGCTCATCGACGTTCCCGACAGCGCCCGCATCATGCGCGAGGAGCCGTTCGGGCCGATCGCCGTCATCAACGCCTGGAATGACCTCGATGCCGCAATCGCACAGGCGAACGCCCTGCCCTACGGCCTGTCGGCCTACCTGTTCACGCGCGACCTGGCGCTGGCCCACACGGTCTCGGCACGCCTGGAGGCCGGCATGGTCGGCGTCAACCACTACGGCGTCTCGCAGCCGGAAACGCCCTTCGGCGGCGTCAAGGAAAGCGGCTACGGCTCGGAGAGCGGGCAGGAAGGACTGGCGGCATACCTCGACACCAAGCTGACCAGTTTCGCAAGCCAATAAAAAACAACGACACAAGGAGGAGGACACATGGAAAAGGAGAAGGCCCTGCCGCTGCCGGCGCTGGTGGCCACCGCGGTCGGCGTGGTCGTCGTGCAGAGCACGATGATCACCATGCTCAACGGCGCCGGCATCGGCCGGTTCAATTTTCTCGTCGCGATCGGCGTCTCGGCGCTGCTCGCGCTGACCTACGTGCTGTCCTTCGCCGAGCTGGCGCTGATGCTGCCGCGCTCCGGCTCGGTCAGCGCCTACACCCAGGCGGCGCTGGGGCCGGGGCTGGCCATCGTCGCCACGCTGTCCGGCTACGTCGCCGTCGCCCTGCTCGGCATCCCGGCCGAGCTGATCCTGGTCGACACCCTGCTCGCGCAGGTGGCGCCGGGGCTGGTCGCGGCGCTGCCCTATCCGAGCCTGGTCCTGCTGCTGCTGTTCTGCCTGCTGAACCTGCGCGGCATCGACCTTTTCGCGCGCATCCAGAGTGCTCTGGTCGCCATCATGTTCGGGGGGCTGTTCATCATCGGCATCGCCGGGCTTTCCGGCGGCGGCGCAGCCGCGAATGCCGCGCCGGCCGCCTTCGACGCCTCGCTGGCGCTGTCGCTGGTGGCGCTCGCCTTCTGGGGCCTGGTCGGGCTGGAGTTCGTCTGCCCGATGATCGCGGATGCGCGCGACCCCTCGCGCAACCTGCCGCGCGCCATGCTGGTCGGCCTGGTCCTCATCGTCGCGGTGTACTGCGTGT
>WYAY01000170.1 GCA_011526165.1 Sulfuritalea sp. | reverse complement strand
TTGCCGCGCCACAGGTTGGCGTGGCCGACGCCGGCGGCGCTGACCGCCACCTGCGTCAGGTTGTTCTCGAAGCGGTTGCCCTCGATGCGGTGGCCGCCCTGCTCGCCGTAGAAGAACATGCCGACGACGTTGTGGGCGAAGCGGTTGCCGCGCACGGTGAGCGCCGCCTCGGCATTGAGTGGCGCGTTGGCGGAGAGCCCCGCCGCGCAGTGCAGGATCTCGTTGCCCTCGACGAGGGCGTTGCCGCTGTCCTTCAGGGCAATGCCGGCGCCGCCGCCGTCCAGCGCGTGGGCGACGCTGTTGCCGCGCAGGACGAGCTCGGGCGAGTAGAGCACGGCGATGCCGGTGTCGGTGTCGGAAAGGCGGTTCCGCTCGACGACGGCGCGCGGCGAGAAAACGAAGTGCATGCCGTAGCGGCCGTCCTCGAGGGAGTTGCCGAGGATGCGGTTGTCGGGCGAGTTGGCGAAGGTGAGGTCGCGCACGGCGCGAAAGGCGTTGCCCTCGATGCGGTTCCAGCGGCTGTTCCACAGGCGCAGGCCGTCGCCGCGCGCGCCGCGCGGGGCCGGCCGGCCCGTGACGCGGTTGTCGAGGATGCGGTTGCGCTTGCCCTGCCTGACGTGGATGCCGAACAGCACGTCGTCGATGATGTTGCCCTCGACCAGGTTGTCGTCGCCTTCTATCAGCAGGCCTGCGTCGACGCTGTCGTGGCTGTCGCCGGAGCCGGTCAGGCGCAGGCCGCGCAGCGTGGCGCCGCTCGCGGCCAGCGTCAGCACCGTGCCGCGGCCGCCGCCCTCGAGGATGACCTTGCCGCCGCCTTCGAGCGTCATGGCTTTCGTGATGTTCGCCGGACCGGCGTAGGCGCCCGGCGCCGGGCGCAGCGTGCCGCCGGCGGGCGTGGCGTCGATGAGCGGCTGCAGCGGCGGCGCGGCGTGCGCCGTCGCGCCAACTACGACAAGAAAAGCGAATCTGCGCAGCACGGCGACATTGTTGCCGCTCCGCGCCGCATTACCTTGCGATACATCAATCCGACCATGCGCTAACCATCGCCTTCGGCCAGCGTAAAGCGGAACGTCGCGCCTTTGCCCGGGGCCGATTCCGCCCAGACGTCGCCGCCGTGGTTATGAACGATGCGGGCAACGGTGGCGAGGCCGATGCCGTTGCCCGCGTATTCCCCCGGCTTGTGCAAACGCTGGAAGGGGGAAAACAGGCGGTCGGCGTACTGCATGTCGAATCCCGCGCCGTTGTCGCGCACGTAGAACACGACATCCTCCTCCTTCGTCTCGCGCCCGAACTCGATCCTTGGGGCGGCCGCGCGTTCCGAATATTTCCAGGCGTTCTCCAGCAGGTTCTGCATCATGATGCGCAGCAATTGCGGATCGCCGTAAGCGACGCACCCTTCCTCGACGACCGTCTCGACCTGCCGTGCCGGCGCCGATTGCGCCAGCTCTTCGAGCACCTCGTGCGCGAGCCGGGTCAGGCTGACCTTGCCGCGGCGCATGCTGTGGCGGGATATGCGGGAGAGTTCGAGGATGTCGTCGATCAGCGCGCCCATGCGCTGTGCCGCGGCGCGTACCCGTTCCAGATAGTTCTTCCCTTGCGCGTCGAGAACGCCGCCGTATTCCTCGGCGAGCAGGTGCGCGAAGCCGTCGATGCCGCGCAGCGGCGTGCGCAGATCGTGGGATATCGAATAGGCGAAGGATTCGAGCTCCTTGTTGACGGCCGCCAGGTTGGCATTGCGCATTTCGAGTTCATGCATCAGCCGCCGCCTGGCGCGCTGTGCGATGAAGGCGAACAGGCCGACGAGCGTCATGACGGACAGGACGGAAACCGCCATGACGAGATCCGACTCGGGAAAGGCGACACGCCCCTGCAGCCAGCCCATGCGGGCGGCCGCCACCACGCCGGCAATTTCGACTGCCGCCACCGCGCCGCTGTAGATGGCGACCCTGTGCATGCCGAGGATCATCGCCGCCGAGAACGGCACGAGAAACCAGACGACCACGCCGTTGTCGACGCGCCCGAGAAGAATCAGCTGATACCCGAAGAGGAGCAGGCCGACGGTAACCGCCAGATAAAGCGGCATCGCTCCGGTGCGCGTCGGAAGATAGGCGATGACGGCGAGTATCGCGGCGGCGAGGACATGGGGCGGCGCAAATTCGGCCGGGCCGCGCCAGGCGTAGAGGCCGGCGAAGCCGATCGCGGCCACGGCGCAGAACAGCGCCCCGATCCTGACGGTCCGCAGGGCGATCTCGCCCTCGAGAAGACGGGGTTCCGCGCCGTGCTGGAAGCTGAAAAGCCGATGCGACATGACCAACCAACGGAACCTGGGCCGAAATCTTTAACAGTAATTGGCACTTGCCTGGCGGTGCTGCGATGCGGGCTTCGTGCTGCCAGGGGCGAACGGCAATTCGCCGATTCCGGTTGCCTCAGGCCGGCATGGTTGCCGCTCCGCAAACCGGTTCGATTCTACCAGCTGCCCGAGGCCCCTCCCCCGCCGGAGCTGCCGCCCCCGCCGGAAAAGCCGCCGCCGCTGGAGGAACCCGAACTCCACGAAGAACTGCCCGAGCTGCCGCCGACGGTGAAGCCGCCGATGCTGGCCGAGCCCTTGGTCTTGATGTCCTTTTTCGCATTTTCGTACCAGGACAGGCGCGAGACGATCAGCTTGGCGAGGGGGAAGCCGACGAGGTAGGTGCCGAGCAGCCAGAGCGTCTTGCTGACGCCGATCACGACGATGGGGAACATCGCCCAGAAGGGGATGAGGAAAAAATAGAGGAACCAGCCCATGCCCGGCGTGAGGATGCCGATCACGGTGAACAGGCCGATGATGCCGAAGATGAAGGCGCCGAACAGGAGGCGCTCGGGCAGGGAGATATCCGGGCCGTCGAAAAACTTGTCGGATTGCTTCTCGGCGACGGCGGGGTGCGGGTCGTCGGCGGGGATTGCCGCGCTGCCGGTGAGCTGGCCGATGACGGCGGCGACGCCTTCCTCAATGCCGGCGCCGAAGTTGCCCTCCTTGAAGCGCGGCGTCATGACGTTGCGGATGATCCGGCTCGCCGCCACGTCGGTGAGCGTGCCCTCCAGCCCGTAGCCGACCTCGATGCGCATGCGCCGCTCGCTGGGCGCCACCAGCAGCAGCACGCCGTTGTCCTTGCCCTTCTGCCCCAGCTTCCAGGTGTTGAAGACCTGCTCGGCGAAGGACTCGACGCTCTCGCCCTCGAGCGAGGGCACGGTGAGGACGGCGATCTGGTTGGTGGTCCCCGCCTCGTGCGCCTTGAGCTGTTCGGTCAGCTTGCGTTTCGTCTCGGCGCCGAGGATCTCCGCGTTGTCGACGACCCGGCCGGAGAGGTAGGGCACGTCGGCGGCGAATGCGCGCAGACAGGCGCCGAGGGCGAAGAGCAGAAGGGCGGCGCGGCTCATGCGCCTTTCTCCTCGAAGACTTCCTGCGCGATCTCGTCGCTGCCGCCGCCGGCGAAGCCCTTCGCGACGAGCAGGGCCTCCAGCGCGTCGAGTCCGTCGCGCAGGGCGGGCGCGATCTGGCCGGCGGCGAGCCGCGGCGTCATGCGCGCGATGATGTCCTGCAACTCGGCGGAGGCCAGGGGCAGGCCGCTGTCGGGCAGGATCACCACGCTGCGCTCGAAGGCGCCGACGAGCAGCAGGACGGCGTTGCGCCGCCGCGTGCGCGACAGCGTGTTGTCGAGGAAGAACGCGGCGGCGTACTGGCGCGTTTCGGCCTCGCGCCGGGCGGCGTCGAGGAACAGGCGGGCGAAGGGCGGCACGAACACCGTGGCCAGCGCGGCGACGATGCCTGCGCCGAGAAAAGTCAGTCCCGCCGACACGGCGCCGGGCTGCCACGGCAGGGCGGCGAGCAAGGCCAGGCCGGAGAACAGGGCGAAGGCCTTCCAGGGAATCTCGGGGTAGGCGTCGCAGCGGCCGACAACGCTCGCCACGACCTGCACGCCGGTGCGCGCCTCGAGGCGCGCGGCGCGCTCGCCGATTTCCTTGCGATCGGTGTCGCTCAGATTCATTTCAAAAGATTAGCACGCCGAAAGACCCGAGTCCCCTCTCCCCGCTTGCGGGGAGAGGGTTAGGGTGAGGGGTTTGCTCGGCTCCGGGGCCCCCCCCCCCCCCGCGCCCCCCCCCACCCGGGGGGGGGGGGG
>WYAY01000169.1 GCA_011526165.1 Sulfuritalea sp. | reverse complement strand
TCCAGATGGGCGGCGTCGGCCCGATGTTCGGCCAGACCCACCACTTCCTGCGCTACGCGCCGGAGAAGGTCGATTACGCCATCGGCCGCTACACGCGCGAGACGGCGCGGCTCTACGGCGTGCTCAATGCGCGGCTCGGCAAGCACGAATACCTCGCCGACGAGTATTCCGTTGCCGACATCGCCACCTTCCCCTGGGTGGCGCGCCACGAGTGGCACGACGTCGCCCTGGCCAGTTACCCCCACGTCCTGCGCTGGTTCAAGGCCGTCGCCAACCGTCCGGCCGTGCAGCGCGGCATGGCGGTACCCAGTTGACTGCCTTCCCCCCGCCCCCCTTCCTCGGGAAGGGGGTGATGGAGGTTCAGCCGCTGACGCGGCTTCCATGTTTTTGGCCGTCGCCTCCTTGGGGCGGCCCGGCGGAGGCGACATGAGCGGCGCCGATTTCGGCGGCCTCGAGGTCATCAGCCGCCTGCCGCCGGCAAAAGTCAGTCTCCGCAACACGCCGCTGCTGTTCCTGCACGGCGCCTATGCCGCCGCCTGGTGCTGGGACGAGCATTTCCTGTCGTATTTCGCCGAGCGCGGCTACGCCAGCCATGCCCTCAGCTTCTCCGGCCACGGTGCCTCGCCCGGGCGCGAGCGGCTCGACAGCTTCGGCATCGACCATTACGTGGCGGACGCGGCTGCGGTGGCGGCGCAGCTGCCGGCACCGCCGGTGCTGGTAGGCCATTCGATGGGCGGGCTGGTGGCGCAGAAATACCTGGAGCAGCACGAGGCGGCCGGCGTCGTGCTGCTCGCTTCGGTGCCGCCGCAGGGCCTGTGGGCGGCGGCGCTCGGCCTGGCCTTCCAGAAGCCCGGCCTGCTCGGCGATCTCAACCGCCTGCTCGGCGGCGGCCGGGTGGCGCTCGACACCCTGCGCACGGCGATGTTCGCCCAGCCGGTGACGACGGAGGACCTGGCGCGCTGGTACAAGCGCATGCAGCCCGAGTCGCACCGCGCCATCTGGGACATGACGCTGTTCAACCTGCCGCTGAAAAGCCGCATGCGCCTGCCGCCGCTGCTGGTGCTCGGCGCCGCGCACGACAGCCTGATCCCGCCCTCCCAGGTCGAGATGACCGCGCGCCATTACGGCGTCACGGCGGAAATCTTCGAGGACATGGGCCACGGCCTGATGCTGGAACAGGGCTGGCGCGGCGTGGCGGAGCGCATTCTCGCCTGGCTGGAGGCGCTTTAGCTACAATCGGCAACTGCTCAACCGGGGAGCCCAGCCCTTGCCCACCGCCGAACGCCAAGCGCCGATGACCGATGCGCGCCGCAGGGATGACCGCGCCGGCCTGCGCTCCATCCTGGCGGTGTTCGGCGGCGTGCGGCCGGCGCGCGCCATCGCCCTGTTCTGGGTGCTGGCCTCCTGCGCCATCGCGCTGGCCACCGGCGCGGCATTGTGGGAACTGCGCAGCCAGGCGCTGGCGCGCGCCGAGCGGGAACTGGAGAACGTCGCCCGCCTGCTCACCGAGCAGACGACGCGCGCCGTGCAGGCGGTGGATGCCGCCCTGCGCGGCACCATCGACCGGCTGCAGGCGGACCGCTCCTCCGGCTACCTGATGGACGCGCGCGCCATCCACACCCTGCTGCGCGCGCGCCTCGACGGCATGCCGCAGGCGCGCTCGCTGTCGGTGTTCGGGCCCGACGGCGCCATGCTGCGCACCTCGATGGCCCACCCCGTTCCCGCCATCGCCGTCGCCGACCGTGCCTATTTCGGCGTGCATCGCGACGACGACCGGCGCGGCCTGTTCATCGACCGGCCCGTGCGCAGCCGGGTCGACGGCAAATGGACGATCATCGCCAGCCGGCGCCTCGACGGGCTCGGCGCCGCCTTCGACGGCGTCGTCGCGGCCGGCCTCGATCCGGCCTACTTCGAGAAGCTGTACGCTTCGATCGCCCTCGGCAAAGGCGGCGCGATCAAGCTCTACCTGGACGACGGCACGCTGCTGGCGGGCTGGCCGCGCGACGAGGCGGCGATCGGTCGCTCCTTCGCCGATGCGCCGGTGTTCCGCGCGCGCGGCGCGGACGCTCTTGCGCCGCGCCTGCTGGCCGACGGGGAAAGCCTGAGCGCCTTCGGCGAGGCCGGGCGCCTGCCGCTGGTGGTGGCGGCGAGCATGAGCCGGGACAGCATCCTGGCGCCCTGGCGCCGGCAGGCCGGGCTGGCCGCGCTGGCCGCGGCCGGTGTCATCCTGCTGCTGGGGCTGGCCGCCTTCGCGCTCAGCCGCGAGCTGGCGCGCGAGGCGGCCCTGACGGCGGAACTGCGCGACTCCCACCGCCAGCTGCGCGAACTGGCGGCGGCCCTGCAGGAGGTGCGCGAGGCCGAGCAGATGCGCATCGCGCGCGAGCTGCACGACGAACTGGGCCAGCACCTGACCGGCCTCAAGATGGACATCTCCTGGCTCGGCGGCAAGCTGCCGGCCGACCACCCGGAGCTGGCGCGCAAGGCCGAGGGCATGAAGAAGCTGGTCGATACCGCGGTGAAGTCGGTGCGCCGCATCGCCTCGGAACTGCGCCCGCTGGTGCTCGACGACCTCGGCCTGGTCGCCGGCCTGGAGTGGCTGGTGCAGGATTTCTCCAGGCGCACTGGCATCGAGGTCGCCCTCGACATGGACATCGGCGACGCCGCGCCGGCCGAAGCGCAGGCCAGCGCCCTGTTCCGCATCGTGCAGGAATCCCTCACCAACGTCGCGCGCCACGCCGGGGCGAGCCGGGTGCGCGTGACGCTGACCCACGCCGGCGGGCGCCTGCTGCTCGCCGTGCAGGACAACGGCAAGGGCATCGCCGCGGGCGCCGCCAAGGCCGGCAGCTTCGGCCTGCTCGGCATCCGCGAGCGCGCCATCATGCTCGGCGGCGAGGCCAGCGTCGCCGGCCAGCCGGGCGAGGGCACCCGGGTCGAGGTGAGCCTGCCGTATCCGGCGCCCGCGGAGGCGGCGCGATGATCCGCATCCTGCTCGCCGACGACCACGCCATCATCCGCGACGGCCTGCGGCAGATCTTCGCCGAGACCGGCGACCTGCAGGTCGCCGGCGAAGCGGCCAGCGGCCATGAAGTGCTCGCCAGGGTGCGCGAGGCCGACTGGGACATCCTCCTGCTCGACCTGTCCATGCCCGGCAAAAGCGGTCTCGAGCTGATCAAGCAGATCAAGACGGAGAAGCCGCGCCTGCCGATCCTGGTGCTCAGCATGCACGAGCCGGAGCAGTACGCCCAGCGCGCGCTGCGCGCCGGCGCCGCCGGCTACCTCAACAAGGACAGCGACGCGCCGCAGCTGATCGAGGTGGTGAGGAAGGTCGCCCGCGGCGGCGTCTTCGTCGGCCCGGAGGTGGCCGAGCAGATGGCGCGCGGCCTGATGCCGGACGCCGAGCGCCTGCCGCACAGCCTGCTCTCCGACCGCGAGTTCCAGGTCTTCCGCCTGATCGCCGGCGGCATTGCCATCACCGACATCGCCCGGCAGCTGTCGCTGAGCGTGAAGACGGTGAGCACGCACAAGACCCGCATCATGCAGAAGATGAACCTGGCCAACCACACCGAGCTGGTGCGCTACGCCCTCGACCACCGGCTGCTCGACTAGCCTGATCCCGCCCACCCGCCCGTGTAGGAGGATTCCTACCCGCGGCGCCGCATTCCTACGCCAACTTTAATCCGCCGCCGATAGCCTTGCGGCCGGCGACCCGGCACACTGCGCCTCAGTCAATCGTGCAGCGGGTGGTGTCGGCAATGCGTGTATTCGTGGTGGAGGATTCCACGATCGTGAGGGAGCGGCTGCTGGAGATGCTGGCGGAGATCGAGGGCGTCGATGTCGTCGGCGACGCCGACAACGCCGACGAGGCTGTCGAGCGCATCCTGCGCCTGAAGCCGGACGTTGCCGTGCTGGACATCAAGCTGAAGCGCGGCAGCGGCATCGGCGTGCTCGAACAGATCCATCGCCAGGCGCCCGGCGTGGCCACCATCATGCTGACCAATTTCGCCAGCGCCGAGCATCGCCAGCGCTGCCTGAGCGCCGGCGCAAACTATTTTTTCGACAAGACCGAGGAGTTCGAGAGCGTCAAGGGCGCCCTGCAGGATCTGCGGGCGGCCGGTGCATCCCGACCCCACTGAGAGACGAAGACGAACAGACCGAAAACGGCGACGAAGCGAGACAAAGGAGGATGGGCATGAACATGAACATGGAGGAACAGCGGGACTACCCGCGCTTTCCGCTCGACGTGGAGGCGCGCATCATCAACATGGAGGGCACCGCCTGCAACCTGGGCCGCACGCAGGACATCTCCAAGGTGGGTGTCAGCGTGCACTCGGACGGGCCGGTGGCGCTCGACGCGGTCTACACGCTGCTGTTCGCCGTGCCGCACGACGGCGGCCGGAACGAGGTCTATGCGCTGATGGACCCGCTCTACAGCGTGCCCGACGAGGAAGGCGGCTACCAGACCGGCTTCGCCTTCCGCCATGTCGGCGTGAACCATGCGGCGCTGATCCTCTCCTATATCACCCGGCGGCAGTATCCGCAGGAAGCCGTCCAGCACGGCCGCGGCCGCGCCGTGCCGTCCTACCTGCGCGGCATGTCGCCGGTGGCCAGGCTGCACACCTGGCGGGCGTCCTGCCATGAGGATTGAACCCGCGGCCGCCGCCGGCGCCGCGCAGAATTGCAGATTTGCCCGGATGGCCGCCGCGGGACGCGGCCGTCCGGCCGGAATGTAGTGCCTCCTCCCGCCCGCGCAATGCGAGGCGTTTCGACCCCGGCTTCGGCCGGGGTTTTTTTCTTCAGGAATTTGCGCCGGCCGCTCAACTTTTTCGCGGCATGGCCGTTAAGAAGGTTGAAGCGGCCCTGAACGAGGCGCCGCAAGGGAGTTCGCCATGGTGATCTACACGGATATGAGCACGGGAAGAAAGATCGTTGAACTGCGCGAAGAGTATGGCGAGGAAGTGCTCCTCGCCAACTGGCTGCCGCGTCCCGAGCCTGGCCTGGCCCTGCAGGAAGCCGTGCCGGTGCGGCACGAAAGCCGGGCGGCCGAGCGGGACGTGGAAGCCTTCCTGCGCAACGTCTACCTCTGCCAGGAATAGACGCCCATCCCCCGACCCCTTCCCCGCGGGAAGGGGTGACGGTGGTTCAGCCGTTGCGCGGCTTCCCTCGTTCCCCATATCCGGCCTGACTGCGGCGCCCGCCGCTACAATGCCGGCATGACTTCATCCCTCGAACGCCGTTCCGCCTACCCGCATTTCCTCGCCATCCCCACCCGCTGGATGGACAACGACGTGTACGGCCACGTCAACAACGTCGTCTACTACGCCTACTTCGACACCGTCATCAACGAGTACCTGATCCGCGAGGGTGGCCTCGACATCCGCGACGGCGCCGTGGTCGGCTACTGCGTCGAGTCCAACTGCCGCTACCACCGTCCGGTGGCCTTCCCCGAAACGATCGACGCCGGCCTGCGCGTCGCGCACCTCGGCAACTCCTCGGTGCGCTACGAGATCGGCCTGTTCCGCCAGGGAGAGGACAAGCCGGCCGCGCAGGGGCATTTCGTGCACGTCTTCGTCGACCGCGCCCAGGACAAGCCGACCGCCATCCCGGAGAAGATCCGCGCCTGCCTGGAAAAACTGATCCTCAAGTAGGACGGATTCCTACGGCAGAATCAGATCAACCCAAAGCCGTGCCGGGTCGTTAACTCATTCAAGCAGCAAGGAAGCACAGGGAGGACGCAAGGGTGGTGGCGGAGTCCGGCAGGTGTCCCGGCAGCCCGATCGCTGAGGGCTGATTCACCGCGACGAACCTTTGCGTCTTCCCTTGCTGCACGACAGGGTGGCGACTTACCGTTCCCGCAAACTCTCGTCCTTGTACTGCAACAAGGGGCTGAGGAAATACTCGATCACCCGCCGCTGGGCGGTCTTCACCTCCACCGTCACCGCCATGCCCGGCGAGAGATTGACCGTCTTGTTCTCCACCTGGATGGTTGAACGCGCGAGATTCACGCGCGCAGGGAAGATCAGCCCCCGCTTCTCGTCATTCACCGCATCGTTCGAGACATGGGTCACCTTGGCCTCGATGGTGCCGTACTTGGTGAACGGGAAGGTCTCAATCTTCACCACCGCCGCCTGCCCCGCGTTGACGAAGCCGACGTCCTTGTTCTCCACATAGGCTTCCACCTCGATCGGATTGTCCTTCGGCACGATTACCATCAGCGGTTGGGCCGGCGTCACGACGCCGCCCACCGTATGCACCGCCAACTGCTGCACCGTGCCGTCGACCGGGGCGGTCAGCGTCATCAGCCGGCCCCGGGTCTCGGCCTTGACCAGTTCATTGCCATAGCTGGCGGCTTTCTGTTCCGCCTCGTTCAGGCTGTCGAGGGCGATGCGGCGAGTCTCGGCCACCAGGGTCGCGCGCTGGCTGCGCGCTTCCTGCAACGAAGCAGCCAGTTCTCTCAGGCGGCTCCTTTGGGTGGCCAGATCGGCCTCCTGCTCGATGCGCGCCTGCTCCTTTTCCAGGTAGCCGTGTTTCGAGATGAAGTTCTTCTCCACCAGGCCCTTGAAGTCCTGGGCGCGCTGGCGGGCGATGGGAGCGGTCTGTTCGAGCTTGCGGACGATTTCGCGGGTCGAGGCGAGTTCCGCCTCGCGCCTGGCGATGTCGGCATCGATGCGGGAAAGCTTCGCCTGGTATTCGCTGAACTGGCCGTCGAGGATGCGCTGCTCCTGGGCCAGCCTGCCGTCTGCCACTTCGGGCAGCCGCTCCAGCGCCGGCGGTTTGCCGGAGGCGATGGCGGCCAGCACCGCACGGGCGCGGGCAGCCTGGAGACGGACTGTCGTCAGATCGTTGCCCAAGCGGGCGCTGTCTGCCGTGGCGGCGGTGGCGTCCAACTCGATCAGCACATCCCCCGCCTTGACGGCCTGTCCGTCGCTGACCTTGATCGCCTTGACGGTGGCCGTCTCGATGGGCTGGATCACCTTGGTACGATCATTCGGCACGATCTTGCCGGGGGCGGTGGCCACCACATCGATATGGCCGAAGACCGCCCAGAACAGCGCGACCAGGGCGAAGCAAAGGATCAGCCACATGGCGATGCGCGGTGCGGGCGACACGGGCGTTTCCTGCAGTTCCAGAGCTGCCGGCAGAAACTGGGCCTCGTGCGGCAGGCGTGGCTGCGGGTCGAGGGCTTTCCGTTCGCGCCAAGCGTGACGAAAGACCGCCGCGTAGCGCTTAAGCAGATCGAGAGCGGCGTGAAGCCTTAAGACATGGCTCATGGTTTAAGCCTGTTGCAAACGGTGCAGTCGCGAATAGTGTCCAGCCTCATGAGCGAGCAGCTCGGCGTGGGTGCCCTGCTCGACGATTTGCCCGCGGTCGAGCACGACGATGCGGCTGGCGTCGCGCACGGCACTCAAGCGGTGGGCGATGACGATCACCGTGCGGCCCTTGCAGATGGCCTTCATGTTGTTCTGGATCACCCGCTCGGACTCGTAATCCAGAGCGCTGGTCGCCTCGTCGAAGATGAGGATGCGCGGGTTGGTGATAAGGGCCCTGGCAATGGCGATCCGCTGGCGCTGGCCGCCGGAGAGGGTCGCACCGTGCTCGCCCACCACCGTGTCGTAGCCCTCCGGCAGTTCCAGGATGAACTCGTGGGCGCCGGCCAGCTTCGCCGCGCCGATCACCGCATCCACGGGGATGCCCGGGTCGGACAGAGCGATGTTCTCGCGGATGCTGCGGTTGAAGAGCATATTCTCCTGCAGCACGACGCCGGTCTGCCGGCGCAGGCTGGTGGTATCGGCCATGGCCAGATCCACGCCGTCGATCAGCACCCGGCCGCGTTCCGGCACGTACAGGCGCTGCACCAGTTTCGCCAGCGTGCTCTTGCCGGAGCCTGAGCGGCCGACGATGCCGATGACTTCGCCGGGCTGGATCGCCAGATCGATGCCCCGCAGCACTTCCGGGCCGTCCGGGCGGTAGCGGAAGATGACCTTATCGAATTCGATGCGCCCGGCGATCGGCGGCAGGGTGCTGCGATTGGCATTGGCCACTTCGGTGCGGGCGTTGAGAATGTCCCCCAGGCGCTGCACCGAGATGCCGGTCTGCTGGAAGTCGGTCCACAGCTGTGCCAGGCGCATGACGGGCTGGGCAACCCTTCCGGCCAGCATGTTGAAGGCGATCAATTGCCCGACCGTGAGTTCGCCGCCGATGACGAGGCGCGCGCCCAACCACATGGTCGCCACTGTCACCAGCTTGCCGATGAGCGATACGCCCTCGTGCGCCAGGGTTCCCAGAGCCGACGTACGGAAGCCGGCGGCGACGTAGGCCGCCTGCTGGTTGTCCCAGCGCCGCGTCATTTGCGGTTCGACCGCCATGGCCTTCAGGGTGTCGATGCCGTTGATGGTTTCCACCAGAAAAGCCTGGTTCTCGGCACCGCGGTTGAACTTCTCGTGCAGGCGTGCGCGCAGCAGCGGCGTGACGAGCAGGGAGAGGATCAGGTAGCATGGCAGGGACAGCACGACGACCAGCGTCAGCCAGCCGCTGTAGAGCAGCATGACGCCGATGAACACCACCGAAAAAAACAGGTCCAGCACCAGGGTGATGGCATTGCCGGTAAGGAACTGGCGGATGTGCTCCAGCTCGCGCACCCGCGCCACGGTGTCGCCCACGCGCCGCGCCTGGAAGTAGGCGAGCGGCAGGTTGATCAGATGCCGGAACAGCCGCGCCCCCAGTTCCACATCGATGCGGCTGGTGGTGTGGGCGAAGACATAGCTTCTCAGCCCGGAGAGCAGCACTTCGAAAACGATCACCACCAGCAGGCCGAAGGCGATCACGTCCAGCGTTGTGAAAGCACGATGCACCAATACCTTGTCCATCACCACCTGGAAGAAGAGCGGCGTCACCAGGGCGAAGAGCTGCAGGACGAAGGAGACCAGAAAGACCTCGCCCAGCAGCTTCCTGTATTTGACCACCGCCGGGATGAACCAGGTGAAATCAAACCTGGCGAGTTCTCCCGCCAGCGAAGCGCGCGAGGCGAAGAGGATCAGCTCGCCGTGCCAGCGGGCGACGAAATCAGCCTGACCGAGGACTTGCGGCCGTTCGATGCGCGGGTCCTGGATCAGCACCTGGTCGCCATCGATCCTGGCCAGGATGAAAAACCGCCCATCTCTGCCTGAAGCCAATGCCGGCAAGGGAGTGCGTTCGAGCCGTATCCAGTCGCTGCGCACGACCTTGGCCTTGAGGCCGAGGGATTTGGCTGCGAGCAGAATTTGGGCAGAGCCGAAGGGTTTGCCCGGTTCCTTGAACTCGTGTGCCAGTTGATCTGGATCGGCCGCCACGCCGTGGAAGCGGGCGAGCATGGCCAGGCCGAGCAGTCCGGTGTCGGGCTCCGGGGCAGCGCCCGAGACCTGTTCGGTGGCAGCCTCGTCGGATATGAGGGCGAAGGGCGATGTCTGATCGGTCATGGGAAGTCCCCTGCCCCCGGGTGGGGGCAAGGTAGATCGCTATTACTGCCAGTTGGCGGCGATGACCGGGTTCAGGGTATCCTGATAATTTTGCGGCAGCGTGGTCTGGCCTGCGGACGGCGGCGAGAAGGCGGCCATCGCCTGGACGAGGTTTTCCACCTGGGTATCCAGCAGCAGGCGATTGTCAGCCGTCCTGAACTGCTCGACGTGATAGGCCGAACCGGAGTACCAGTTCTTGATCGTCATCCTGTCCGAAGTGCCGATGATGCTGACTTCAAGATTCGATCCGACGTGGCGGAACCAGAGCTGGTCGACTGCGACATCCGTGCCAAACTGCACCGAGTCGGTATTCCCTGCGGTGGAATCGTTTTCGTAGGCCGTGTCGGCTCCTGAACCACTTCCCAACAAGTAGGTATCGGAGCCCGCCCCCCCTTCGAGGTAGTCGTTGCCGGTGCCGCCGTCGAGCAGATCGTTGCCGTTGTTGCCGAAAACGTTGTCGTTGTCGGCACCGCCGAGAATCGTGTCGTCGCCATCG
>WYAY01000168.1 GCA_011526165.1 Sulfuritalea sp. | reverse complement strand
GCTGTCGAGGACGGTGAAATGCCACTCGAGGTTCTTGCGGTGCGACTGCTTCGCCAGCCGCTGGCCGAGCTCATTCACGTAGGCCTGCAGGCGCGGACTGGCGTAGACGCCGTAATCCTGCAGCACCTCCTCGTGCGCCTTGCGCCCTTCGGCGATCTCGCTGCGCTCGTCCATGACCGTGATCTCGCGCTGCCCGGTCACCGGGTTCGTCACGGTTGCGCAGCCGGCGAGCAGGGCTGCAGCCAATGCCATCGGCAAGACTCTGTCGCGCATGAACGCTCTCCTTGGTTCGGAAGCTAGGGCATGTTCACGCCAATTCTACCCAGGCGCCAACCCTTCAGCGGTGACTTTCGAATACGCGGCTGCCCCCGGCGCCATCGAAGGATACGACGTCGTAGGGATCCCGCTTCCCCGGCACTTCCATGCCGGGCGAGCCGAGCGGCATGCCCGGTACCGCCAAGCCCGACACTGCCGGCCTTTCGCGCAGCAGGCGCTTGATCGCGGAGGCCGGCACGTGGCCTTCGATGACGTAGCCGCCGACCCTGGCGGTGTGGCAGGAAGTCAGCCGCTGCGGCACGGCGAAGCGCCGCTTGATCGCCTGCATATCGCGCTCGGCGACGGTCTTCACCTTGAAGCCGTTCGCCTCCAGGTGTTCCGCCCAGGCACTGCAACAGCCGCAGTTGGGGTCCTTGTGCATGACGACTTCCGGCAGCGGATCGGCGGCGGCGCCCTGGACGAACAGCGCCAGCAGGATTGAAAAAAGCAATGCAAACGGATTCATGCGTTCTCCTTCTATCGGCCGCGGTTACGCAGCATTTCTTCCCGCGCGCGCCGGACTTCCGGCGACCAGCGGCTCTGGATGTACGACAGCACGGCGGCGATGTCGGCGTCGCCAAGCGCGCCGCCAAAGGCCGGCATGTCGCTGACGTAGCCGGGCGGTCCGTACTTGCCCGGCACGAGGCCTTCCCTGGTGATGCCGAACAGGATTTCGTCCGGATGATGCCAGGTGTGGCCGGAATCGTCGTGCGGCGGCGCCGGCATGCGCCCGTCCGGCTTGCGGCGGCGCCAGTCGGGCTGGCCCTCCAGCCGGGCGCCGTGGCAAGCCGCGCAGGAGGCGGCATACACCGCCTGGCCCCGCGCGACCTTCGCGGCGTCCTGCGGATCGATCGTCGTACCGGTTCGCTGTTGTCCGCAGCCGGCCAACAGCATCAGCATGACCGACAATCCGATCATTTTCATGCCAAACCCCTCATCCGCCGCCAGGCTTCGGCAGGAAGGCGGGCGTAGCGGCGCGATATCGGACATAGTCTTCGCCGAACTCGGCGGCCGCGTCGCGTTCCTCGCGCAAGGCGAGCCGCCAATACATGAACACCAGGACCGGGAACATCGCCAGCGTCACCAGCGTCGGCCATTGCAGCAGAAAGCCGAACATGACGAGGACGAAGCCGGCGTACTGCGGGTGGCGGATGCGGGCGTAGGGACCGGTCGTCGCCAGGCGGTGCGCGCGCTGGGCGGCGTAGAGCACCTTCCAGGCCGCCGCGAGCAGCCAGAAGCCGGCGAAGATGAACAGCGAGCTGAGAATGTGGAACGGTCCGAAGTGCGGATTCGACTTCCAGCCGAAGACCATCTCCAGCAGGTGGCCCGAGTCGTGGGCGAGCCAGTCGACGCCGGGAAAGCGGCTGGTCAGCCAGCCGGACAGCAAGTAGATCGTCAGGGGGAAACCGTACATCTCGGTGAACAGCGCGACGAGGAATGCCGAGAAGGCGCCGAAGGAGCGCCAGTCGCGCGCGCTCTGCGGCTTGGCGAAGCTGAAGGCGAAAATGATGAAGATGGCCGAGTTGAGGACGACCAGCGTCCACAGACCGTAGGCCGGCGTCTCGTTCATTTGCCTTCTCCTTCGGTCTTGTCGCGGGCCGCGCCGCCATGGCCGCCATGCCCTCCATGCCCGCCGTGATGGAACAGGTGCATCAAGGGGCACGCCAGCAGGAGCAGGTAGGGCAGCGCGCCGAACAGGTGCGCGCGGTGCTCGGTGAAGAGGAAGAACGCGGCGATGGCGGCGAATGCCGCGAACACCCATTTGCCGCGCGACGAGGCCGCCTGCGGCGCTTCATGCCGGTGTCCGGATTCATGCGTCTCGTCCATGGGTTTCTCCCGATTCAGATTTCGGCGCGGCGCAGCCGGAGCGCATTGGTGACGACCGAAGCCGAGCTGAAGCTCATCGCCAGGGCGGCGATCAGCGGCGAGAGCAGCAGGCCGAAGAACGGGTAGAGCACGCCGGCCGCGATCGGCACGCCCAGCGCGTTATAGACAAAGGCGAAAAGCAGGTTCTGCCGCATGTTCTTCACGGCGGCGAGCGACAGCCGGCGTGCGGCGGCGATGCCGCGCAGGTCGCCCTTCACCAGCGTGAGCTGGGCACTGTTCATCGCCACGTCGGTCCCCGTGCCCATGGCGATGCCGACATCGGCGCGCGCCAGCGCCGGCGCATCGTTGATGCCGTCGCCGGCCATGGCGACAACGCGGCCTTCGGCCTGCAGGCGGGCCACCAGGGCATCCTTGTCCTGCGGCTTGACCTCGCCGTGCACCTCGTCGATGCCGAGCTGGCGGCCGACCGCGCGGGCGGTGGTGAGGCCATCGCCGGTGGCCATGATGAGGGTCATGCCGCCCTCGCGCAGCGCCGCCAGCGCCTCCGGCGTGGAGCGCTTGACCGGATCGGACACCGCAACAAGGCCGGCGATCTTTCCATCGACTGCAAGAAACATGACGCTGGCGCCTTCCAGGCGCAGGGCTTCGGCCTTCTCCGCCAGCGGATGCCAGTCGACGCCGCCCTCCTCCATCAGCGCGGTGTTGCCGAGGACGATAGTCAGTCCCTGCACCACGCCGCGCACGCCGATGCCCGAGGCGGACTCGAATTTCTCCGCGGCATCCAGCTTGAGTTCGCGCCGGCGCGCCTCGGCGACGATGGTCTTCGCCAGCGGGTGCTCTGCGCCCTGGTCAAGGCTGGCGGCGATCCGCAGGATGTCGTCTTCGTTCCAGCCTGCCGCCGCGGCCACGGCATGGAAGGCCGGCTTGCCCTCGGTCAGCGTGCCGGTCTTGTCCACGATCAGGGTGTCGACCTTGCGCAG
>WYAY01000167.1 GCA_011526165.1 Sulfuritalea sp. | reverse complement strand
TGGCCGGCTGCGCCAGGTCGACGTGGGTGATCCTGACGCCGAACTTGGCCAGGCCGTGATTGAAGAAGCCGAAGGTGCAGCCGTAGAGCGTCTTGTCGGCGATCACCTCGTCGCCCGGCGACAGCAGCGTCCACATCAGCGAGGTGGTGGCGCCCATGCCGGAGGCGGTGACCAGCGCCGCTTCGCCGCCTTCGAGGTCGGCGATGCGGCCCTCCAGCAGGCAGGTGGTCGGGTTGCCGACGCGCGAGTAGACGAAGCCGGCCTGCTCGCCGGCGAAGCGCGCGCTGCCGTCTTCCACCGTCGGGAAGGCGTAGGTCGAACTGAGATACACCGGCGGATTGACGGAGCCGTGGCCCGCGTAGGGATCGTAGCCGTGGTGGATGGCGCGGGTGGTGAAGCCCTTGCCGGGAATCTTCGATTGCGTCATGGCTTTTCCCCATGCTGGACCGGCAGGTGCTCGCGGTGCGCGAAGCCCAGCGTATTGTCGATGAGATGGATGTCGGAGGGCGCGAATTCGTACCAGCGGATCTTGTCGAGCGCCTCGAGAATCTTGCGCGGCACGCCGGCGCCGCCGCCGATGAGCGGATAGCGGCGCTGGTAGAGGGCGCGCACGCGCGCCTCGTCCGCGCGGGCGACCTCGCGCACCGTGCCTTCGAGCTGCAGGCCGCGGATGCCGGGCCAGTCGTCGTAGTCGCGCTGGATGGTGGCGGCGACGTGCGGCTCGCGCGCCAGGTTCTGCGCGTGGCGCGTGTTCGGCGCGGAGAGGAAATACAGGCGCAAATCGTCGCAGGCATAGAACACCGCCGCCGCCCACGGCCCGCCGGCGCCGACGGTGGCCAGCGTCATGACGTGGTGCTCGTCCAGCAAGGCGAGCACGCGGCCGCGCAGCGCGGCGCTCATGCCGGACTCGCCGTGCCGGCAGTCTCCAGCGCCGGCTTGTCGGTTTCCTTCATGCGCTTCAGGCGGTAGGCGAGCTGGGGCCGGGTGATGCCGAGCAGGCGCGCCGCGCCGGAGAGGTTGCCGCGGGCCTTGGCCACCGCGGCCTCCAGCAGCATCGATTCGACCTCGTCGAGCGTGAACACGCCGTTCAACACCGACTCGCACAGCTTCTCGCCCGGCTGCCAGCCGCGCGCCAGGTCGCCGTGGGCGTCGAGGCCGAGCTCCGGCGGCGGGCCGGCGCGCTCGGCGAGGAAGAGGTGTTCGGCTTCGACGCGCGAGCCGTGCGACGCGAGGATGACGGCGCGCTCCATGACGTTCTGCAGCTCGCGGATGTTGCCCGGCCAGGTGTAGGAGAGCAGCGCGCGCTTGGCCTTGTCGGTGAAGCCGCGCAAGCGCTTGCCGTGGACGGTGGCGTATTTTTCCAGGAAGGCCTTGGACAGCGGCGAGATGTCGTCCTTGCGCTCGCGCAGCGGCGGGATGAGGATCTGGTAGGCGTTGAGCCGGTAGTAGAGGTCGAGGCGGAACCTGCCGTCCTTCACCAGCTTGGCGAGGTCGGCGTTGGTCGCCGCCACCACGCGCACGTCCACCTTGCGCGGCCTGGCGTCGCCGAGGCGCTCGATCTCGCGCTCCTGCAGCACGCGCAGAAGTTTCGCCTGGGCGGGGAGCGGCAGGTCGCCGACCTCGTCGAGGAACAGCGTGCCGCCGTCGGCGCGCTCGAAGCGCCCGGGACGCGCCGACTGCGCGCCGGTATAGGCGCCCTTCTCGACGCCGAAGAGTTCGGATTCCACCAGCTCCTGTGGAATGGCGGCGCAGTTCACCGCCACGAAGTCCCGGCCGGCGCGCGGGCTCATCTCGTGCAGGCAGCGCGCGAAGACCTCCTTGCCGACGCCGGTCTCGCCGAGCAGCAGCACCGGGATCTGGCTGTCGGCCGCCTGCTTGAGCAGGCCGTAGGCCTGGCGGAAGCCGGGCGAGACGCCGATCATGTGCTGCGGCAGGGTTTCCTTCTCGCCGATCGAGGAGCGCAGGTGCGTCACCTGGGTCTGCAGGTCGATCAGCTGGTCGGCGATGGATTCCGGGTTGTAGTAGCGCATCTGTTCGTCGGCGTCTTCCCACTCCTCGATCGGTTTGCCGACGATGCGGCAGTTGTTGTCGCCGGCGCCGACGCACTCCACCTCCTTGTAGAGGATGCGCCGGCCCATGAAGACCGAGGTGTAGCCGGAGGCGTAGCCGATCTGCGTCCAGCACACCGGCTCGTGGTGCACGCCGAAGTAATGGCGGTGCCACTGCCCTTCCCAGGAGTGCTCCCAGAGGAACTCGCCGTAGAAGTCGCCGCGCGGCCGGTCCATTTCCAGGCGGATCGGCGTCACCCGCACGATGCCCTCCAGGGTGTGCAGCTTCGGCCCGGTCATGAAGGCTTCCATGTCGTCGGCGCTCTGCGACTGCTTGCGCGCCAGCTCGGCGTCGCGCGCCCCCGAGGCGTAGCCCATGCGCGTGAGCAGCCCGCGCGCGCGCTCCATGCCGAGCGTGTCGATGAGTTCCTTGCGCAGCAGCGCCTGCGCCTCGGCATGCACCAGCAGCATGCGGTTTTCGTTGAGCCAGATCTGGCCGGTCTCGGCGTCGAAATGCACGTGCGAGCGCAGGTCGTCGGCCGCCTTGGCCACGGACGTGAGTTTGCGCATGTTTTCTGTCCTCCTCCCCTTGCTCAGGGTGTTTTTATCAAATGGTAAAGCGCAAGCCGGCGGGCAGGCCGGCTCCCATCAATATTTTCGTTCGGAAAGCGCGATGAATTCGATCAATTGATGAAATCCTACCCCAAATCCGCTGACGCTTTATCAAATCGTCAAGCGTTGTCGGTCCTTATCGAGGCCCGACACCTGCTGCGTTGCGACAATAGTCAGTCCCGGCAGGACGGCGAAACGGCCCGCTTCTCCATGCGGCACGTCGCGGGCCGTGCCAGCCCGCCGGCATGTTGCAGCGCAGATGGCACGTGGCTTGCGATAGGCCTTCCACGCATAACCGGCGCACAAAGCATGCCCGGAAACCTAGTTCAACCAAAAACCGCATGGAGGAGTAGCCGAAATGAAATTTCCTGTTCCGCATGACGTGAAAGCCGCCACCATTCCCGGCACCGAAGGCTGGGAGCGCATGTATCCGTACCAGTATCAGTTCGTCACCGACGACCCGGTGCGCAACCAGTACGAGAAGGACATGTTCTGGTTCTACGACGGCCTGCACTATCCCGAGCCGCTGTATCCCTTCGACACCATCTGGGACGAGGCCTGGTTCCTCGCGCTGTCGCAGTACAACAACCGCATCTTCATGGTGCCGCCGGTGCGCGGCGTCGACCACCGCATGATCAACGGCTACGTCTACATCTCGCCGGTGCCGGTGAAGAACCCCGAGGAGATCGGCAGCCGCGTGCCGCACTTCATGGAGCGCGCCGGCCACTACTACAAGAACTGGGACGACCTCGAGAAGAAGTGGAAGGTGAAGATGGAGGCCACCATCCGCGAACTCGAGAAGCTGGAGATTCCGCGCCTGGCCGACATGGAGGACATCTCCGTCGTCACCGACGCCGTCGGCGAGTCGAAGGGCTACCACCTGCTGAAGAACTACGACGACCTGATCAACCTCGGCATCAAGTGCTGGCAGTACCACTTCGAGTTCCTCAACCTCGGCTACGCCGCCTACGTCTTCTTCCTCGACTTCGTGCAGAAGCTGTTCCCGAGCATCCCGGCGCAGCGCGTGACGCAGATGATCTCCGGCATCGACGTCATCATGTACCAGCCCGACGAGGAGCTGAAGAAGCTCGCCAAGAAGGCCATCGAGCTGGGCGTCGACAACGCCG
>WYAY01000166.1 GCA_011526165.1 Sulfuritalea sp. | reverse complement strand
TGCGCCTGCCCGAGCGCGAGCTGGTGGCCGAATACCTCGGCAAGCCGGACGACCTCATCGACACGCCGACGCCGGCCCAGGCCATGCTCTACGGCCCGAAGCGCCGCCGCGTGCCGGCGATCTGGGATGTGGACACGCCGCTGCTGTCCGGTTCGGTGCAGAACCAGGACGCCTACATGCAGGCGGTGGCCGGCCAGCGGCCGTATTTCTTCGACCACATCGAGTCGATTACCGACCGCTGCATGGCCGAGTACGCCGAGCTGACCGGGCGCCAGTACAAGCGCGTCGCCACCTACCGCTGCGAGGACGCCGAGTACCTGATCCTCGGCATGGGCAGCATGATCGTGCAGGCCGAGGCCGTTGCCGACTGGCTGCGCGAAAACCGCAAGCTGAAGGTCGGCGTGGTCGACCTGACCCTGTTCCGCCCCTTCCCGGGCGATCTGATCGGCGCCATCCTCAAGGGCAAGAAGGGCGTGGCGGTGCTGGAGCGCACCGACCAGCCGCTGGCCGAGGACCTGCCGCTGATGCGCGAGGTGCGCGCCACCGTCGCCAAGTGCCTGGAGAATGGGGCGGCGGAAGGCAAGCCGCCCTACGAGGGCTACGCCGCGTATGCCTCCGCCAAGGACATGCCGCGCCTGTACTCGGGCTGCTACGGCCTGGGCAGCCGCGACATGCAGCCGGAGGCAATCATCGGCGCGATCGAGAACATGCTGCCGAATGCGCCGCAGAAGAAGTTCTTCTACCTCTCCGTGGACTTCGTGCGCGAGACGCCGGCCAACCCGAAGGACGAGATCCACAACCAGAACATCCTCGAGGCCTACCCGCGCATCCGCGAGCTGGCGGTGCGCGGCAGCGAGAACCCGAACCTGCTGCCGAAGGATTCGATCACGGTGCGCATGCACTCGGTCGGCGGCTGGGGCGCCATCACCACCGGCAAGAACCTGGCGATGACGCTCTACGAACTGCTCGGCTGGGACATCAAGGCCAACCCGAAGTACGGCTCGGAGAAGAAGGGCCAGCCGACCACCTACTACCTGTCTGCGGCGCCGGAACCGATCCGCGTGAACTGCGAGTACGTGTACGTCGACGTCGTGCTCTCGCCCGACCCCAACGTGCATGAGCACTCCAACCCGGTGGCCGGCCTGAAGAAGGGCGGCGTCTTCATCGTGCAGAGCAACCGCTCCGCCGAGGATCTCTGGGCGAGCTTCCCGCTGTGGATGCAGAAGCAGATCGTCGACAACGACATCCGCGTCTTCTACCTCGATGCCTTCCAGATCGCCCGCGAGGAGGCCGGCTCGGCCGACCTGCAGCTGCGCATGCAGGGCATCGCCTTCCAGGGCGCCTTCTTCGCCGCCAGCCCGGTGATGAAGAACGCCGGCCTCACCGAGGAGAAGCTGTTCAAGGCCATCGAGGACCAGCTGCAGGCGAAGTTCGGCGGCAAGGGCAAGCGCGTGGTGGACGACAACCTGCGCGTGGTGCGCCGCGGCTTCAGCGAGCTGAAGGAGATCACGGAAAAGTCAGTCGGCGCGACACGGCGGAATCTTCGCGACAAGGCCGCCGGCCTGCCGGTGATGCTTAAGCAGCTGCCGGAAGGCGACGGCAAGGTCGCCGACATCCACCGCTTCTGGGAGCAGACCGGCAGCTTCTACGCTTCCGGCAAGGGCTCCGACAACCTGGTCGACCCGTTCATCGGCGCCTCGCTGGTGCCGGCCGCCACGGGCGTCTTCCGCGACATGACGCAGATCCGCTTCGAGTACCCGGAGTGGATCGCCGAGAATTGCACGGCCTGCGGCAACTGCTACACGGAGTGCCCGGACAGCGCCATCCCTGGCCTGGTCAGCAGCGTGGCCGACGTCTTCAACACGGCGGTGACGCGCGTCGAGCGCGGCGGCCGGCCGACGCGGTATCTCCGCCGCGCCGTGCGCACGCTGGAGAAGAAGCTGCGCGGCATGATCGAGGGCGACGGCGTCAGCGTCCGCCCGCTCATCGACGATGCCATCAACGCCACCGTTGCCGAGGCGCCGGAAGCCGAGCGCCAGGGCCTCGCCGAGGAGTTCCGCCTGTTCCGCGAATCGCTCGGCGACTTCCAGTTCGGCACCACCAAGCCCTACTGGACGCAGAAGGAGAAGAAGGGCAAGGGCAGCGGCGGCCTGTTCTCCATCACCATCAACCCGTACACCTGCAAGGCCTGCGCGCTGTGCGTGAAGGTCTGCGAGGACGATGCCCTGCGCATGGTGACGCAGACCGAAGAATCCACCGAGCGCCTGCGCCGCGACTGGAATTTCTGGCTCGACCTGCCGTCGACGCCGAAGGAGTACAGCCGCATCGACAGCCTCGACGAGAAGATCGGCGCGCTGGAGACGCTGCTGCTCGACAAGCAGAACTACGGCTCGATGCCCTGCGGCGACGGCGCCTGCCTCGGCTGCGGCGAGAAGACCGCCATCCACCTGTTCACCGGCACGGTGACGGCGCTGATGCAGCCGCGAGTGGAGAAGCACGTCGCCCACCTCGACGAGCTGATCGGGCGCCTGGAAAAGCACATCCGCATGAAGCTGACCGAGTCGGTCGACCTTTCCGACACCGGCGCCGTGCTGCAGGCGGTGAACGCCGCCAGGGACCAGGACCTGACCCTGGCCAGCCTGGCGGCGAAGATCATGGAGAACAAGCCGTCGCGACCGCTCGACCCGGCCTGGGTGAAGTGGGCGACGCAGCTCATCGAGAAGCTGAAAGACCTCAAGTGGCGCTACGCCGAGGGCCCGGCCAAGCGCGGCCGCGCGGCGATGGGCATCGTGAACTCCACCGGCTGCACATCGGTGTGGGGCTCGACTTATCCCTTCCACCCGTATCCCTTCCCCTGGACCAGCCACCTGTTCCAGGACTCGCCCTCGGTGGCGATGGGCATCTTCGAGGGCCACATGGCGAAGATGGCGGAGGGTTTCAAGGCGGTGCGCATGGCCGAGCTCGAGCTCGCCGGCGAGTACAGCAGCGAGAAGCACGAGGACTTCTTCCGCCGCTTCAACTGGCAGCAGTTCTCGGAAGAGGAGTGGCTGCTCTGCCCGCCGGTGGTCTCGCTCGGCGGCGACGGCGCCATGTACGACATCGGCTTCCAGAACCTGTCGCGCGCCCTGATGTCGGGCATGCCGATCAAGGTGCTGGTGGTGGACACCCAAGTGTATTCGAACACCGGCGGCCAGGCCTGCACCTCGGGCTTCATCAGCCAGATCTCCGACATGGCGCCCTTCGGCGCCGCCCAGCGCGG
>WYAY01000165.1 GCA_011526165.1 Sulfuritalea sp. | reverse complement strand
TGGGACGACTGCGACGTCTTCTTCAAGGGCCGCAAGATCACCTCCGGCGGCCACGGCTACTGCGGCATCGGCCGCCAGAAGCTGCTCAACATCCTGCAGGCGCGTGCTGCCGCACTCGGCGTGAAGCAGGTCTTCGAAGCGGAAATCGCCGACGACGCCGATCCCCGCCTGGCCGACGCCGACCTGATCGTCGCCGCCGACGGCGTGCACAGCAAGGTGCGCAACAAGTACGCCGCGCACTTCCAGCCCGACATCGACGTGCGCAAGTGCCGCTACATCTGGCTCGGCACCCATCTCAAGCTGAACGCCTTCACCTTCATCACCGAGCCCTCCGAGTGGGGCTGGTTCCAGGTGCACGCCTACCAGTTCGACCGCGACACCAGCACCTTCATCGTCGAGTGCCGTGAGGAGACTTGGCAGGCCGCCGGCCTCGACAAGCTCGACCATGCCGGCTCCATCGCCTTCTGCGAGAAGCTCTTCGAGAAGCACCTCAAGGGCAACAGGCTGATGAGCAACGCGCGCCACCTGCGCGGCTCGGCCTGGCTCAACTTCAACCGCGTGCTGTGCCGCAAGTGGCACCACAGGAACATCGTGCTGATCGGCGACGCCGCCCACACCGCGCACTTCTCCATCGGCTCCGGCACCAAGCTGGCGATGGAGGACGCCATCGCGCTGGCAAAGACGCTCAACGCCCACCCCGGCGACGTCGAGCGCGCGCTGGCGCTCTACCAGGAGGAACGCGAGATCGAGGCGCTCAAGTTGCAGAGCTCGGCGCGCAACCGCATGGAGTGGTTCGAGAACGTGGCGCGCTACGCCCACCTCGAACCGGAGCAGTTCGCCTACACGCTGCTCACCGGCAGCCAGCGCATCGGCCACGAGAACCTGCGCCTGCGCGACAAGGCCTACGTCGATTCCGTCGAGGCCTGGTTCGCGCAGAAGTCCGGCCTGCCGGCGCAGCCGCGGCCGCCGATGTTCACCCCTTTCACGCTGCGCAAACTCACGCTGAAGAACCGCGTCGTCGTCTCGCCGATGGCGATGTATTCCTGTCGTGACGGCCAGCCCGACGACTTCCTGCTGGTGCACCTCGGCGGGCGGGCCCTCGGCGGAGCGGGTCTCGTGATGACCGAGATGACCTGCGTCGCGCCCGACGCCCGCATCACGCCGGGCTGCGCCGGCCTGTGGAACGAGGAACAGGCGCAGGGCTGGCGGCGCATCGTCGACTTCGTGCATGGGCACTCGGATGCCGCCATCGGCCTGCAGCTCGGCCATGCCGGACCGAAGGGCTCGACCCAGGTGGGCTGGGAGGACATCGACGCACCGCTGGCCGCCGGCAACTGGCCGCTGCTCGCCGCCTCGGCGATTCCCTACGGCCCGCAGAACCAGGTGCCGAAGGCCATGACGCGCGCCGACATGGACGCCGTGCGCGAGCAGTTCATCGCCGCGGCGCGCCGCGGTGCCACAGCCGGCTTCGACCTGCTCGAGCTGCACTGCGCCCACGGTTACCTGCTGTCGAGCTTCCTCTGCCCGCTCACCAACCGGCGCACGGACGAGTACGGCGGCGATCTTTCGAACCGCCTGCGCTATCCCCTCGAAGTGTTCCGCGCGCTGCGCGCCGTCTGGCCGGAAGACCGGCCGATCACCGTGCGCATTTCCGCCCACGATTGGGCGCCGGGCGGCAACACGGCCGAGGACGCCGTGGCGATGGCGCGCGTCTTCCGCGAAGCCGGCGCCGACATGATCGACGTCTCCTCCGGCCAGACCACGCGCGAGGCGCAGCCGGTCTACGGCCGCATGTACCAGACGCCGTTCTCCGACCAGATCCGCAACGAGACCGGCATCGCCACCGTCGCGGTGGGCAACATCTTCGAGGCCGACCACGTCAACTCGATCATTGCAGCCGGGCGCGCCGACCTCTGCGCCATCGCCCGGCCGCATCTTGCCGACCCGGCCTGGACCCTGCATGCGGCGGCGCAACTCGGCTACGGCGACATCGCCTGGCCGAAGCAGTACCTGACCGGCAAGGCCCAGCTCGAGCGCAATCTGGCGCGCGCCGGCCAGCTGGCCATCCGGGCATGAACGTTTTTCAAGCCATCGCCATTCAATCAGGGAGAGCATGACATGAGCAAACCGAACAAGGCCGCCGCGCAGCGGACGGATCACGAAACCCGGCTCACCGAGGAGCATCACGAGTCGCTGCGGCTGTGGCTGCGCATGCTGGCCTGCACCAACCTCATCGAGGCCTACGTGCGCAGCCAGTTGCGCGTGAAATTCCACACCACGCTGCCGCGCTTCGACCTGATGTCGCAGCTGGAGCGCAATCCCGAGGGGCTCAAGATGGGCGAGCTGTCGCGGCGCATGATGGTCACCGGCGGCAACGTCACCGGCATCACCGACCAGCTGGTCGCCGAGGGCCTGGTGGTGCGCGAGGACAACCCGAAGGACCGCCGCGCCTACATCGTCAAGCTGACCAAGGAGGGCCGCCGCGTCTTCCGCCAGTGGGCCGACGAGCACGAGGACTGGATCATCAAGCTGTTCGACGGCCTGGGCGACAAGGAACGCAACCAGCTCTACGCCCTGCTGGCGCAACTCAAGCAGCATGTCGCAGAGATGCAGCCGGAAAGCTGAGATGACAGCCTATCCCCCGTCCCCTGTCCCACGGCCGGCTTTGCACAGCCTGCCGGCTCCGACGGCGCGGAGCAGTGCTCCGCGAAACCCCGCCCTCGCCCCAAGGAAAGGGGTGACTCCGGTTCAGCCGCTGCGCGGCTTCCGGGTTGTTGACTTCAGGCCTCCTTGGGACGGCCCGGCGGAGGCCTGATGCCCCACACCGCCCACCTCGACACCTTCGCCCGCGACAACCTGCCGCCGCGCAGCCAGTGGCCGCAGCTCATCTTCGGGCGTCCCGAACTGCAGTACCCCGAGCGGCTGAACTGCGCCGCGGAGCTGCTCGACCGCATGGTTGCCGCGGGCCACGGCGAGCGGCCGGCGCTGTGGGCGCCGGTCGACGGCAGGCCGGTGCATTGCACCTACCGGCAGTTGCTCGCCCGCGCCAACCGCATCGCCCGCGCCCTCGTTGAGGACCTCGGCCTGGTGCCGGGCAACCGCGTGCTGCTGCGCGGGCCGAACAACCCGATGATGGCGGCCTGTTGGCTCGGCATCGTCAAGGCCGGCGGCATCGTCGTCGCCACCATGCCGCTCCTGCGCGCCAAGGAACTGACGCAGATCGCCGTCAAGGCGCGCTGCTCCCTCGCCCTGTGCGATGGGCGTTTGCTGGAGGAAATGGAACTGGCGCGGCCGGACTGCCCCGATTTGCGGCGCATCGTCGCCTTCAATGACGGCGGCGCCGGCTCGCTCGAGTCCATGCTGGAAGGCAAGCCCGACAGCTTCGACAACGTCGACAGCGCGGCCGACGACGTGGCGCTGATCGCCTTCACTTCCGGCACCACCGGCCAGCCGAAGGGCACCCTGCACTTCCACCGCGACGTGCTGGCGATGTGCGACGCCTTCCCCCGCTCGGTGCTGAAGCCCGGCCCGGACGACGTCTTCTGCGGCACGCCGCCGCTCGCCTTCACCTTCGGCCTCGGCGGCATGCTCTGCTTCCCGCTGCGCTTCGGCGCGTCCACCGTGCTGGTGGAGAAGCTGATGCCGGACACGCTGCTGCAGACGATCCGCGATTTCAAGGCCACCATCTGCTTCACCGCGCCGACCTTCTGGCGCCTGATGGCGCCGCTGGCCGAAAGGGACGGCATCGGCGGCCTGAAGAAATGCGTCTCGGCCGGCGAGGCCCTGCCCGACGCCACGCGCCAGCTGTGGAAGCAGGCGAGCGGCATCGAGATCATCGACGGCATCGGCGCCACCGAGATGATCCACATCTTCATCTCCTCGCCGCCGGAGAAAATCCGCCGCGGCGCCATTGGCCAGGTGGTGCCGGGCTACCACGCCCGCATCGTCGACGCCGACGGCAATCCGCTGCCGCCGGGCAAAGTCGGCCGGCTCGCCGTACAGGGCCCGACCGGCTGCCGCTACCTCGCCGACCCGCGCCAAAGTCAGTACGTGCAGGACGGCTGGAACCTCACCGGCGACGCCTTCTCGATGGACGCCGACGGCTATTTCTTCTACCAGGCGCGCACCGACGACATGATCATCTCGGCCGGCTACAACATCGCCGGCCCGGAAGTCGAGAGCGCCCTGCTCGCGCACCCGGCGGTGGCCGAATGCGGCGTGGTCGGCGTGCCGGACCCCGAGCGCGGCCAGGTCGTCAAGGCGGTCGTCGTGCTGCGCGAAGGCCACACGCCGGGCGAGGCGCTGGCGCGCGAGCTGCAGGACTTCGTCAAGCGCACCATCGCCCCCTACAAGTACCCGCGCGCCGTCGAGTTCGTCGACGCCCTGCCGCGCACGGAAACCGGAAAACTGCAGCGCTTCAGGCTGCGCCAACAGAGTTGAATCCATGAGCCAGAACTGCCGCATCCTCGGCGACACTTTCTACAGCGACATGCTGGTGCGCTTCTCGCACTGCGACCCGGCCGGCATCGTCTTCTACCCGCAGTACTTCATCATGTTCAACGGCCTCGTCGAGGACTGGTTCAACCAGGGTCTGGGCCTGAATTACGCGCACTACATCACCGGACACCGGCTCGGCTTCCCCATCGTCAAGCTCGAGTGCGACTTCACCGCGCCTTCCAAGATCGGCGAGATCATCACGCTCGGTCTTAAGCTGCAGAAGCTCGGCCGCAGCTCGCTGGAGATCGCCGTGGACTGCCGCTACCGGGATGAAGCGCGCCTCGCCGCCCGCTTCGTGCTGGTCGCCATGGACCTCGACCGGCAGCGCGCGCAAGCCGTGCCCGACGACCTGCGCGCGCTGATGCTGGCCTTCCAAAAGGGGGAATTCGACATCAATAACCACCAACGGAGAGACTCATGAAACTGATCAACCCCATGGAGTGGGCGCGGCCGAAGGGCTATTCCAACGGCGTCACCGCGCAGGGCCAGATGATCTTCGTCGCCGGCCAGGTCGGCTGGGACGGCAACGAGACGTTCCAGACCGACGACATGGTCGGCCAGGTGCGCCAGGCGCTCGCCAACATCGTCGCCATCCTCGCCACGGCCGGCGCCAAGCCCGAAAACATCGTGCGCATGAACTGGTACCTCGCCGACAAGGACGAATACAACGCACGCCTGGGCGAGATCGGCCAGGCCTACCGCGAGACCATCGGCCGCCATTTCCCCGCCATGACCGCCCTCCAGGTGGCCGGCTTCGTCGAAGACGGCGCCAAGGTGGAGATCGAGGTCACGGCGATGCTGCCGTAGCGCGTGTTATCCTCCGGCCCGGTTGCGTAATTTCCGGGAGGTCGGTAATGGATGCCGGGGAAGAACGATCGCTCAGCCGCGACTACTACCTCACCCTGGCGGCCTGGTGCGCGCTGATCGCCGGTTCCTTTTCCTGGTATTACTGGCAGGAAAACAAGGGCGTCGCCGACACCGTCGCCAAGGAGGCGCGCGCCATCCTCGACCGGGACAACGCCTATCGTCACTGGCTGGTCGAGCAGGGCGGAGTCTACGTCAGGCCAACGGAGAAACTGCCCGGCGATCCCTACCTCGCCCATCCGCAGCGGGACGTGGTGACGAAGGATGGCTTGCGCCTGACCCTGCTCAATCCGGCCTTCGTCCTGCGCGAAGTGCAATTGCGCCAGGCCGATCCGAAGCGCGGCCGCTCGCGCGTCGTCTCCCTTACGCCGCTCAATCCCGACAACGCCGCCGATGCCTGGGAAAGCAGGGAACTGGACCACCTTGCGGGCGGATTCGATCGTTTCGAGATCGTCCAGACAGCAGAAGGCGAGGAACTGCGCGCCCTGCGTCCCTTCTTCGCCTCGCCGCCCTGCCTCTCGTGCCACGCGGCCTTCCGGGATAATCAACTCGCCGGCGCCATCACCACCCGCGTGCCGCTGGCGCCTTACCGCGAAACCAGCCGGAAGGCGCTCGGTGCCGTGGCGCTCGGCCATGGCGTCATCTGGATTGCCGGCGTGGCGGGCATCGGCTTGTCCCACCGCCGGCGTCGCCAGCATGCCGCCGACCAGCGCGCCTGGACCCGTTCCGTCGAAAGCATGAACGCCGAACTCGAGCAGCGCGTCGCCATGCGCACGGAGGAATTGACGCGCGCCCTGCGCGAACTGGAGTCCTTTTCCTACTCGGTATCGCACGACTTGCGCGCCCCCTTGCGCGCGCTCAACGGCTATGCCCGCCTGCTCGACGAATCGCTCGGCGGCCGCCTCGATGACGAGCAGCGGAACATGCTCGAGCGCATCGCCCGCAATGCCGAAAAAATGGGGCAGCTCATCGACGACATCCTTGAGTATGCCCGCGCCGGTCGCGAACCGCTCAAGCGGAGCGCCGTCGACCTCGATGCGCTGGCGCGCGAGATCGCACGCGAGCAGGCCGAGCACTATCCCGCCGCGCGCATCGAGATCGCCCCCCTGCCGCCCGTCCAAGGCGATGCCGTCATGCTGCGGCAGGTATTCGCCAACCTGGTCGCCAACGCCCTCAAGTTCTCCGCCCGGCGCGAGCAGCCGCTCGTCGAGGTGGGCGGGCATGTCGAGAACGGCTTCGTCCACTGCTTCGTGCGCGACAACGGCGCCGGCTTCGACATGGCCTACGCCGACAAGCTGTTCAACCTGTTCCAGCGCCTGCACCGCGAAGCCGAGTTTCCGGGCACCGGCGTGGGCCTCGCCATCGTCAAGCGCATCGTCGAACGCCACGGCGGCAGCATCCGTGTGGAAGCGGCTCCCGACGCCGGCGCCACCTTCCGTTTCTCCCTGCCGCGCTGACGCGCCCGAAGGGCGCGGCGGGGGTAGAATCACGGCATAACGAATGCCGCACAACGTGACCGCACCCGCTTCTACCATCCTGATCGTCGACGACGATCCGACGCTGCTCAGGCTGCTCGGCATCCTGCTGCGCGAAGAGGGTTTTCGCGTACTTTCCGCCGACAGCGCCGAGCGCGCGCTCGCCCTGCTGGCGGCGGAAAAGCCCAACCTGCTGCTCACCGACCTGCGCATGGGCGGCATGGACGGCCTGGCGCTGTTCGACGCGGTGCGCCGCACCTACCCCATGCTGCCGGTCATCATCCTCACCGCGCACGGCACCATCCCGGAGGCGGTGGCGGCCACCAAGCGCGGCGTCTTCGGCTTCATCACCAAGCCGTATGAAGCGCAAGCGCTGCTCGCCGAGGTGAGGAAGGCGCTCGCCGTCGACGCGCCGCTGCCCGACCTCGCCGAATCGCAGATCGTCACGCGCAGCCCGCTCATGCAGGCGGTGCTGGACGAGGCGCGCGTCGTCGCCGCCACCGATGCCAGCGTGCTCATCCTCGGCGACACCGGCAGCGGCAAGGAACTGCTGGCGCAGACGGTGCACGACTGGAGCCCGCGGCGCGACGCCGCCTTCGTCGCCGTCAACTGCGGCGCCATTCCCGAGCAGCTGCTCGAGTCCGAGCTGTTCGGCCACGTCAAGGGCTCGTTCACCGGCGCCACGCGCGACCACCGCGGCCTGTTCCAGGAGGCCGGGGGCGGCACCGTCTTCCTCGACGAGATCGGCGACATGCCGCTGCCGCTGCAGGTGAAGCTGCTGCGCGTGCTGCAGGAGCGCGAAGTGCGCCCGGTGGGGGCGAGCCGCAGCATTCCGGTAGACGTGCGCATCGTCTCGGCGACGCACCGCGACCTCGATGCGGAGATCGCCGCCGGCCGCTTTCGCGAGGACCTCTATTACCGGCTCAACGTGGTGAACCTCAGCCTGCCGCCGCTGGCCGAGCGGCGCGAGGACATTCCGCTGCTGGCGCAGCACTTCCTCTCGGCGCTGACGGAAAAATACCGCAAGAAGGTGAACGGCTACGCTTCCGACGCGATGGAAGTCCTGCTCAAGGCGGCCTGGCCCGGCAACGTGCGCCAGCTCTTCAACGTCGTCGAGAAGTGCGTGGCGCTGTCCACCACGCCGATCGTTCCGCTCGCCCTGGTCGAACGGGCGCTGAACCGCCCCGGCGAGGACGTGGGCTCCTTCGACGACGCACGCCGCGCCTTCGAGCGCGACTACCTGGTGCAATTGCTGAAAATGACGGCCGGCAACGTCACCAACGCCGCGCGCATCGCCAAGCGCAACCGCAGCGACTTCTACACGCTGCTCAACCGGCACCAGATCGATCCCGGCAACTTCAAGGGATGACATTGTTGGTTCATACCGACAATCCAAGCCGCTGATTCAATGCATCTTTATCGTAAGTCATGAGATCGTGTTGGTGATCGCCAACACGCGCGATCCAATGCGGAACCCCTTCAATCTCCCAACTCTATGATTTCACAGTAAGTTGGCTTGCTGGCACAGCCTTTGCAATTTCCGTGGCGTCACATACCCTCTTTCCAGGAGACGCCATGAACAAGGAACAGATCGAAATCATCCGCAACGACTGGGCCCGCATCCGCCCCAACGGGCGCCTGGTGGCGCGGCTTTTCTATACCAGGCTGTTCCTGGCCGATCCCTCGCTGCGCAGGCAGTTCGGCAGCACGGTGGACGAACAAGTGCAGCGCCTGATGCAATCCATGGACATCGTCGTGCACGGCCTGCGCCAGCCGCGCGTGCTGCTGCCCCTGCTGGCCCAGCTCGGCCGGCGCCACGAGGCCAGCGGCATCGGCCCGGCGCACTACGAGACGGTCGGCGCTGCGCTGCTGTGGACGCTGAAGATCGCGCTGACGGAATCCTTCACCACGGCCTCGCAGCGGGCTTGGTCGAACATGCTCGACATGCTCGCCGGCACCCTGCAGGATGCCGCGTGCCCGCTGCCCCAGGCCGCCTGAGCGCCACCATGCAAGCGCAATTCTGGAGCATGCGGCCGATGCAGCTGGCCGCGCCGACCTTCACCCACAGCCGGGAATTCCTTGCCATGGCGGAAGCGACCGGAGACCTGATCGCCGTCCTCGACGCGGCCGGCCGCCGCCTGTATGCCAACCCGGCGCTGTGCCGCCTGCTGCCCGCCGGCGTCGCCATGACGGGCAGCGATTCCTTCGCGCACATCCATCCCGACGATCGCTCCGCCATCCGCAAGCTGTTCATGCGCGTGCTGAGCGACCGCCAGGGACGCGAGGCCCGCTACCGCATCGTCGACCGCCACGGCCGCCTGCGTCACCTCGAATCCCGCTCCTGCCTGGTGCGGGACGAGGCGACCGGCTCGCAGCGGCTGATGGTGATATCGCGCGAACGGCCGGACGACGACGCCCGCCTCATGGCTGCCTGAGTCCAACAGTCCTCCCTCACCACCCCGGCGCATATGTTTTCCCGCCGGGGTGTTTTTTTGCCCGCCCGGTCTTCGCGTTGGCGTTCGCCAACATTGCAACTTATTGTTATTGATGAACTTTCCAGAGTAGCCCGAAGTGCTGTTGGCATTCGCCAACGCATTTCCCTGCAGGCCCCATCGGGGCTTGCATCCATCTACTTGTTTTAATGAACTTTTTCATGCTGGCACGACGGTTGCATAGAGAGTGGCAAGCCCCGCAAGCGGCGGGACCCAACCAACCGAAAGGAGCCATGCCATGAAAACCCGCATCGCAGTCGCCGCACTGGTCGCCGCGCTCTCGCAATCCGCCTTCGCCGGCGAGCCCTACTGGAACAACGTCGACAACGGTTTCGACAAGATGATCTACGCGCAGATGGAGAACGCCGCCTACTGGGACGGCGTGCAGTCGAGCTTCGCCAACATGCTCGACCACGCGCCCTATGCCGGCCCCACCGCCGTCACCGTCGCGCGCGGCGAACCGGATGCCGCCGAGGCGATGATCCACGCCCGCCTGCGCGGCGAAACCCATGGCGCCTTCGTCAAAAAGAACGAGCCCTGCTGCGACAGCGTCGCCGCTTCCTTCGAGCGCATGCTCGACCACGCGCCCTACACCGGCGACACCGGCGTCACCGTGGCGCGCACGCTGGACCATCGCATCGACCGCCTCGTCGTCGAAATGCGCCGTGGCGTCGCCCTCGCCGTCCGCATCGCGGCCGCCGCCGGCGGGGGCGACGTGAAATGACGCCGTCTTCACCGGCCGGCCAGGGCGACATCGCCCTGGCCTGGTTCCGCGCGGCGGAGATCCACCTGCTGCTCGCCGTCGCCGTTGCGATTTTCAGCTTCAACATTTTCTCCGCCAGGACGGAGCGGGCGGCGAAGCCCGAGATCGCCTGGAATCGGGAATCATGACCGAATACGTGAACGTGACCATCGTCGGCATGGAGCGGGTGCGCTACCGCCAGACCTGGCGCATGCCCAAGGACGAATTCGAACGGCTGAATGCCCTGCTCGGCTCGGACAAGCGGGGCGACAAGCGGAAGGCAGCCCAGGTCATCTGCGACATGTGGATAGACCCCTCCGACATCGCCGGCAGCGGGCGTTTCCAGCTGCAGGATTTCCTGGTCGCGGAAGACGGGGCGTAGCGCCTACTGATCTTGCCGACCGCCCAGCCGGCGCAGGAAAAGTCAGTCTCCGCAGGACGGCGAATTGAGCAGGCGCGCGATGGCGGCGCGCATCTCGGCCAGGTCGAAGGGCTTGGTCAGGTATTCGTCGGCGCCTTGGGCGAGCCCGATGTGGCGCGTATCCTTCTCGGCGCTGGCGGTGAGGAAGCAGAAGGCGATGTGGCGCGTGGCCGGATGGCCGCGCACCGCCCGCAGCACCTCGAAGCCGTCCAGCTCCGGCATCATCAGGTCGCAGATGATCAGGTCGGGCAGCCGCGCCCGCGCCTGCTCGACGCCGTCGCGGCCGTTGGCCGCCTCCGACACGGTATGCCCCTCCAGCTGCAGGAAACGCCGCAGGTTGGCGCGGATGGCGTCCTCGTCCTCGATGACCAGGATGTGGCTCATGGCTGACTTTCCAGGCTGACGGTGAAGCGGCTGCCGGCGCCGGGCCGGCTGTCGACCTCGATGCGGCCGCCGTGCAGCTCGACGGCCTTCTTGACGATGGCCAGCCCCAGGCCGGTGCCGGAGACGTTGCCGACGTTGCGCGCGCGGTGGAAGGTCTCGAACAGGCGCGGCAGGTCTTCCGGCGGAATGCCGATGCCCTCGTCGGCGACGATGAAGCGCAGGCCGGCCGCGTCCGTCTCGACGGCGAGCACGACCGGCTTGTCGTCGGGCGAATATTTCAGCGCGTTGGAGAGCAGGTTGCCGAGGATGTGGCGCATCAGCTTCTCGTCGAGCAATGCCCGGGCCTCGCCGCCATCCATCCTGAGCACGATGCGGTCGCCGCGCCGGCCGTCGGCCTGGGCGGCGCGCGACGCCTCGTCCACGACCTTGGCGCAGAAGCTGCGCAGTTCGAGCGGCGCCGGCGAGAAGCCGAGCCGGTCGGCCTCGGCGCGGCCGATCACCAGGATGTCCTCGAGCATGCGGGTCATGCGCCGCACCGCCTGGCCGATGCTGTCGACCAGTTCCGTCTTTTCCCCCTCCGGCAGCCGCTCGCCGTAGTACTTGAGCAGCTCCGCCGAGGAGAGGATGGCCGCCAGCGGCGTGCGGAATTCGTGCGAGGTCATCGAGACGAAGCGCGTCTTCAGCTCGCTCAGCTCCTTCTGCTTTTCCAGCGCGGCGCGGATCTCCGCCTCGGCCTGCTTGCGCGCGGTGATGTCGAGGATCGTCCAGATCGAGCCGGCCGCCGGGTTCTCCGGGTCGATGTTGCGCCCCAGCGTCTGCGCCCAGAAGGGCGTGCCGTCCCGCCGCAGCATCTGCCATTCCGCGGAGAACGGCTCGCCCTTCGCCATCACGGCGTAGCCGCGCTCGCCGAACTCCCGCCAGCTTTTCTCGTCTGGAAAGATGATGCGCGAGGACTGGCCGATCAGTTCGTCCTGCCGGTAGCCGATCATGTCGGCGAAGGCGCGGTTTACCCAGACATAGCGGCGCTGGCGCGAGTAGATGATGCCGACCAGCATGCTCTGCAGGATCAGCTCGCGCTCCGCGGAGGTGCGCTTGAGCTCCTCTTCCAGCCGCTTGCGCTGGTCGATATCCACGATGGCCCACACCGTGCCCTGCGACAGGTCGCCGGCATTGACCGCCTTGCCGGAGAGCTGCGCCCAGAACAGCCGGCCGTCGGCGCGCCGCATGAGCAGTTCCGCCTCGTAGGGCTTGCCGGCCAGCACCGCCGCCGACACCGCGGCGCCGGTATCCAGGTAGCCCTGGCGCGAGCCGTAGTACGGCTCGAGCGAGATGCCGACGATCTGCGCCATGTCGACGCAGAAGATCTGCCCCATGGCCTTGTTCGCCCAGCGCAGCCGCCCCTTCGGGTCGAGCAGGGCGATGCCGACGATGGAGCGCTCGAGGATGGTCTCGCGCTCGGCCAGGGTCTGCTTCAGGCTCTCCTCCAGCCGGCGCCGCTCGGTGACGTCGTGGATGAAGGAAAGCGTCGCCGGCTTGCCCTGCCACTCGACCTGCACGGTGTTGCCCTCGACCCAGACGACGCGGCCACCGGCGGTGCGGATGCGGAAGCCGATCACCGCCTTGCCGCCCTCCGGCTCGCGGGCGATGCGCTCGGCGTGCTCCCGCATCATGGCGACGTCGTCCGCATGCACCAGGTCGAGGAAGCTGCCCTGCTCCAGCAGCGCCGCCTCGTCGCTTTCCAGCATGCGGCACAGCGTCTTGTTGGCCAGCATCATGCGGTTGTCGCGGACGATGGTGATGCCGACCGGCGAGTTCTCGATGACGTGGCGGTAGTTCTCCTCCGAGTGGCGCAGCTCGTCCTCGGCGCGCTTGCGCTCGGTGATGTCGATGAGGAAGGAGAGCACCGCCGGGGCGCCCTCCCATTCGACGTCGACGCCGCTGAACTCGATCCAGACCAGCTCGCCGTCGGGCCGCTGCAGGCGGAACACCTCGTGCTGCGGCACCGCCTCGCCGCGCTTGCGCCGCTTGAAGCGCTCGATCAGCACGCTATGGTCGTCGGGGTCGATGAAATTGAGCAGCGGTCGACCGGTCAGCGCCTCGATGCCGCGCCCGGCCAGCTCGGCGATGCGCGGGTTGACGAAGCGCAGGATGCCCTCCTGCGAAATGAGGATGCCCTCGCTGGCGTGGTCCACCAGCAGGCGGTAACGCTCCTCGGAATGGCGCAGGGCTTCCTCGGTGCGCCGGCGCTCGTCGATGTCGGAAACGAAATAGAGGTTGGCCGGGTGGTTGTTCCACTGGATCACCACGCCGGAGAGCTGCGCCCACACCGGCGTGCCGTCCTTCTTCAGGATGCGGAATTCGTAGCGCGGCTCGAACGCCTCCCCGGCGAGCCGCTGGCGGTAGCGCTCGGCCACCATCGGCAGGTCCTCCGGATGGACGAAGCCGGCGAAGGGCCGGCCCTGCATCTCGTCCCAGGCAAATCCGGCGAGGGCCGTCGCGGCGGCGTTGGCGAAGACGAACAACTCGTCCTGCACGACGATGATGCCTTCGCTGACGTTGTCCACCACCTCGCGGTAGCGCTGCTCGGAGCTGCGCAGCGCCTCGTCCGCCTTGCGCCGCTCGGTCTGGTCGCCGAGGAAGGCCAGCGTGGCCGGTTCGCCGTTCCAGAGGATGCGCACCGCGCTCGACTCGACCCAGACGTGGCCGCCGTCGCGGCGCAGGACGCGGAACTCGGTGTAGCGCTCGGTCTCCTCGCCGCGCATGCGACGGCTGTAGCGGTCGGCGACGAGGGCGACGTCCTCCGGATGGACCAGGGCGACGAACGGCCGCGAGGTCAGCTCTTCCACCGTGAAGCCGGTCAGCGCCTCGGCGCGCGGATTGGCGAACACCAGCCGGTTGCCCTGGGCGATGATGATGGTCTCGGAGACGTTCTCGATGACGGTCCGGTAGTGCTCCTCAGACTTGCGCAGCGCCTCGTCGGCGCGCAGCTGGTCCGTCACGTCGGCCACCGACACCAGCGTGGCCGGCCGGCCCTGCCAGACGATGGCCGAGCGGCCGACGCGCACCCACGCCGCCCGGCCGCCCGCCTCGACGCGCAGCGGCTGCGACAAGTCGGTCTGCTCGTCCACGCGCACGTAGTCCGCCAGCGGCGTGCCGACCAGCTGTTCCGGCCGGCGGCCGACCAGCGCCGCGGCGGCCGGGTTGGCGTAGCGGACGACATTCTCCTGGATGATCACCGCCCCTTCGGCGAGCGCCTCGAGAGCGACCGAGCGCCACTCCAGCTGCCAGCGGTATTCGTAGATGCGCCGCAGCAGCCGGTCGACCAGGACATGGCCGATGATCGTGATGCCGCAGGCCGGGACCAGCACGGCATTCAGATGCAGCAGATCGAGCGCCGGCAGCAGGCCAAGCGGCCCGGCCAACAGGCTGGGAAAGGCCATCACCGACAGGTTGCCGAGGACGTTCGCGCGCAGCCGCAGGATGAAGCTCATCAGCGGCGGCACGATGAACCAGAACATGAAGCCGGCGATGCCGTGCACGGCGCCGCCCTCCAGCCGCTGCAGGATCAGCAGGAACACCGCCTGCAGCCAGAGCACGCTGGCATAGAACGCCAGCGGCAGCCAGCGCCGCACGCCGGCCAGCAGGGCCAGCGGATAGGGCAGGAAGGAGACGGAGAGCAGGACGCGCAGCCAGAAGGTGTCCGGCGCGTGGCGCGCGTCGATGGCCCAGTCCCACAGCCACAGCGAGAAGACGAGCAGCGCGCCGGCGAAGGCGATGGCCGCGGTCGGACGGCGGAAATCCTCGTATTTGAGCTGCTGATACGCCGCCTCGTCGAGCGCCGCGCGCGGCGCCGCCGAAACCATGCGCTGGAGGTCCACCATCCCCATCGTGAGCCCGTACCCGTGCTGTCGGAAGGGGCAAGTTTATAACCATTCCATGCGAATTGGCGGCCCGCCCGGCCGTCTGCGCTATAATGCCCGCGGCTTGCCGTTTCGCCGGTTAGCGTCCGCAAGCCGCATCGGTCGATCCCGACCCCGCTTCAACCTCAATGCTCGTGTCCTGAACCGGTACGCTGACAAGCGCAGGCCGAATCAGGAACCGTTATGACATTCGAAGAACTCGGGCTGCTGCCCGAACTGCTCAAGGCGGTGGCCGATGCCGGCTACAGCGAGCCCACCCCGATCCAGGCCCAGGCCATCCCCGTCGTGCTCGACGGCAAGGACGTCATGGGCGGGGCGCAAACCGGCACCGGCAAGACCGCCGGCTTCGTCCTGCCGCTGCTGCAGCGCCTGGCGCGCCATGCCAGCACCAGCCCGTCGCCGGCGCGCCATCCGGTGCGCGCACTCATCCTCACGCCGACGCGCGAACTGGCCATGCAGGTGCACGAGAGCGTGCAGACCTACGGCAAGTACATCCCGCTGCGCGACCTCGTCGTCTACGGCGGCGTGGACATCAAGCCGCAGACCGAGGCGCTGCGCCGCGGCGTCGAGATCGTCGTCGCCACGCCGGGGCGCCTGCTCGACCACGTGCAGCAGAAGAGCGTCAATTTCAACAGCGTCGAGGTGCTGGTGCTGGACGAGGCCGACCGCATGCTCGACATGGGCTTCATCCCCGACATCAAGCGCATCCTCGCCATGCTGCCGAAGGAACGGCAGAGCCTGCTCTTCTCCGCCACCTTCTCCGAGGAGATCAAGAAGCTCGCCGACACCATGCTCAAGGCGCCGGTGCTGATCGAGGTGGCGCGCCGCAATGCCGTCACCGAAACCGTGACGCACCGCATGCACCCGGTGGACCAGGACAACAAGCGGCAGCTGCTCGCGCACCTGCTCAAGACCAGCAGCCTGAAGCAGGTGCTGGTCTTCGTCGGCACCAAGTTTGGCGCCAGCCGGCTGGCCCATTACCTGGAAAAGCAGGGCATCGAGGCCACCGCCATCCACGGCGACAAGAGCCAGCAGCAGCGCACCGAGGCGCTGGACGACTTCAAGAGCGGCAAGGCGCGCGTGCTGGTGGCGACCGACGTCGCCGCGCGCGGGCTGGACATCGACGACCTGCCGCACGTCATCAACTTCGAGCTGCCGCACGTGCCGGAAGACTACGTGCACCGCATCGGCCGCACCGGCCGCGCCGGCAAGGAAGGCGACGCCACCTCGCTGGTCTGCGCCGAGGAGCGCGGCAAGCTGGCCGAGATCGAGAAGCTCATCAAGCGCCCGATCGAGCAGGTGGTCGTGCCCGGCTTCGAGCCGGGGTCGGATTTCTCCGGGCCGGTCGAGAAGCGCCGCGGACGCGGCGGCCGCACCGAAAAAGGCGAAGACAGGAGCGAGAAATCCGAGAAATCCTCCTCCCCGCGCCGCGAGCCGCGCAGCCGCGAGCGCGACGATGCCGGCCGCGAGCGGCGCGAACCGCGCCGCGTCGAGCCGGCCAAGGCGAAGCTGCCCAAGCTGGACTTCGACCCGAGCAAGCCCTACGAGTCGCGCGGCAGCAGCACGGACACGGCGGCAACGGAGACGAAGCGCTCGCACCACCGGCCGAAGCGCCCGGTGCCGGCACTGCTGGGCGGGCTGCCGAAGGCCGAGCCCGAGAAGTAACCCCAACAACCCCCTCTCCCCGAGCGCGGGGAGAGGGCCGGGGAGAGGGGCGGGCCCGGGGGGGGGGGGGGGCCGCGCGCCCCCCCCCCCCCCGCCCGGGGGGGGGGGGGGGGGGGGGGTGGGGGGGGGGGGGGGGCCCCCCCCCCCCCCCCCCCCCCCCCCCCGCGCGGCGGGGGGGGGGGTGTTGGATGGGAGGGGGGGGAAGCCCACCCCCCCCCACCCCCCCCCCCCCCCCCACCCCCCGGGCGCCGGGCGTTGCCCGCCTGCTTGAGCCGCTGGACCCCTGGCTGCGGCTGCGCGATGGCGAGTACGAGCAGGCCATCGCACGGGT
>WYAY01000024.1 GCA_011526165.1 Sulfuritalea sp. | reverse complement strand
TACGTCGCCTACCACGACGCCGAATGGGGCGTGCCTGTGCATGACGACCGGCGGCTGTTCGAGTTCCTCATCCTCGAAGGCGCCCAGGCCGGGCTGTCCTGGATCACCATCCTGAGGAAGCGCGAGGCCTACCGCCGCGCCTTCGCCGGCTTCGATGCCGAAAAGGTGGCCCGCTACGGCGCGCGCGAGGCGAAGCGCCTGCTCGCCGATCCCGGCATCGTCAGGAACCGCCTGAAGATCGAGGCGGCCCTTGCCAATGCGCGGCGCTTCCTCGAGGTGCAGGAGGCTTTCGGCAGCTTCGATGCCTATGTCTGGCGCTTCGTCGACGGCCGGCCGATCGTCAACCGCTGGAAGTCCCTCCCGCAGGTCCCGGCCGCCACGCGGGAGTCCGACGCCCTCAGCCGCGACCTGAAGGCGCGCGGCTTCCGCTTCGTCGGCCCGACCATCTGCTACGCCCACATGCAGGCCACCGGCATGGTGAACGACCATCTCGTCGGCTGCTTCCGCCACGCCGAGCTGGGGTAAAATCCATTCATGAGCTCATGGAGCTGCCCCCACGACCTGAGCGGCATCTGCCAACTGGTGCAAGGCGCCGCCTGCGACCCCGGCATGCGCGGCTGCGTGCTGCACGGCAAGGTGCGCTTCGCCAGCGAGGCCAAGAACCAGCCGCGCAAGCCGGTCAAGGCCGCGCCGGCCGCCCCCGCCCCGCAGCCGAAGCGTCGCCTGCCGTTTTAAGGCCCCGCAACTCAAGTAACTTGCTGCAGCGCCGTTAATTTGATCGTGTCACCAAGATGCCAAACCTGAACCGACATGGCCCGCAAGCAAGACACTGACGCCAAACAGCAGATGGCCGGCGACCTGGATTTCTCCGTCAGGCTGATGGAACACCTGGTCGTGCCGACCTTCGTGCTGGATGCCGAATGCCGCGTCATCATCTGGAACAAGGCCTGCGAGCGCCTCACCGGCATCGAGGCCGCGGAGGTGCTCGGCACCCAGGAGCACTGGCGCGGCTTCTATGATTCGCCGCGCCCATGCCTGGCCGACCTCGTCGCCCAAGGGCGCACCGCGGAAATCGATGCCTTGTACTCCGACCACGACCACGCCGGCGATGGGGCAATCGTCGCCCACGGCCGCCGCGCCGAGAACTGGTGCGTCATGCCGCAACTGGGCACCCGCCTCTATCTCGCCATCGACGCCGGCCCCATCTACGACGATGCGGGCAAGCTCATTGCCGTGGTCGAGACCCTGCGCGACATCACGGCGCAAAAAACGGCGCAGGACGAGCTGCAGCGCCTCGCCACGCGCGACGGCCTCACCAGCGTGGCCAACCGGCGCAGCTTCGACGACATGCTGAACATGGAATGGCGGCGCGCCTCGCGCGAATCGCGTGCGCTCTCGCTGCTGATGGTCGACGTGGATTTCTTCAAGCGCTTCAACGACACCTACGGCCACCAGGGCGGCGACGAATGCCTCCGGCATGTGGCCGCCGCCATGAGCGGGGTGGTCAAGCGCGCCAGCGACGCCGTGGCGCGCTACGGCGGCGAGGAGTTCGCCATCCTGCTGCCGGCCACCGAGCCGGATGGCGCGCTGATCGTCGCCGAGCGCATCCGCGCCGCGGTGACGGCGCTGCGGCTGCCGCACAGCGGCTCCGAGGTCGCCGATCATGTCACCGTCAGCATCGGCGTGGCCAGCATCCAGGTGACCGGCAACGGCGTGCCGTCCAGCCTCGTCGCCGCCGCCGACGCCGCGCTCTACCGCGCCAAGTACACCGGACGCAACCGCGTCGTGCAGGCCGGAAAAACCGCTTAGCTGCGACCCGCGCGCAGCGCCGTCAGGATCGCCGCCGCCTGCAGCAGCGCCACTCCGCCCAGCACCGCGGCGAAGCGGCCCGCGTCCATCAGCGGACCGAACAGCAGCGGCGAGACCGCCAGCCCGAGATCCAGCCCCGAATAGACGAAGCCGTACACACGGCCGTAGGCCTGCTGGCCGAAGCGCGCCGTCGCCGCGCGGCGCACCAGCAGGTCGCGCGAGGGCCCGGCGATGCCGCCGAAGAAGCCCATCGCGGCCATCGCCGCCATGATGCTCCAGGCGGGCAGCACGCCCGAGGCGATGAGGGCGGCGGCCAGCGCCGCCGCACCGAGCGCGCCGGCGATGAGGCCCGCGTGCGAAGCGCCGCGCCCGGCCAGGACGCCGCCGGCGGCGATGCCGGCGGCCCCGCCGAGCAGGAAGGCGGTCAGCGTCGCCGCCGCCGTCGCCAAGGGCAGGCCGTACATCTCGTGCATCAGCGGCGTCGCGTAGTTCTGCAGCGCGCCGAAGGCCGTCGTCACCAGCAGGAAGAAGGCGAAGCACAGCCACACCGCGCCGACGCCGAGGAAGCCGAAGGTGCCCGCCGTCCTGTGCGGACTGACTTTTGCGCCGCCCTGCTCCAGTGCCGTCTCGTCCCGCCGCAGCCACACCACCGCCCAGGCCAGCGCGCCCAGCGCCGCCGCCCCCAGCGCCGCAGTGCGCCAGCCGGCCGCCTGCGCGATGCCGGTGAGGAATACCGGCGCGATGGCCCAGCCGAGGTTGCCGGAGAGGCCGTGCGCCGAAAAGGCGTGGCCGAGCCGCGCCGGACTCACCTTGCGGTTGAGCACCGTGAAGTCGGCCGGATGGAAGACGCTGTTGCCGAGGCCGGCCATGGCGCCGACGGCGAGCAGCATGGCGTAGCCGTTCGCCGCCGCGAGCAGCAGCGCGGCCAGCACGAAGCAGGCGATGCCGGCCAGCAGCACGCGGCGCGGCCCGATGCGGTCCACCACGAAGCCGGACAGCGCCTGCCCCAGCCCCGAGACGACGAAGAAGGCCGTCATCAGCGCGCCGGCCTGGGTGAAGCTGAGGCCGAACTCCGGCATCAGCCAGGGAAACAGCGGCGGCAGCAGCAGGTGGAAGAAATGCGAGGTGCCGTGGGCGAAGCCGATGAGGCCGATGGTGCGGGCGTCGCTGCGGATGTCGCCGGCAGCGGGAACGGAGCTCATGGCTTCGAGGCGAAGAGGCTGGCCAGGTGCAGTTCGCGCAGCATGGCGCGCTTCTTGTCCTGGTGGCTCTGCATGCGGTGCAGGATGTCGTCGAGCGTCTGCACCGCGCGCAGGATGTGCGGCCCCTTGTTGCGCATGACGCACTCGGCGCGGTGGCCCATCGCCGCGTCGGTGATCTCGGCGCGCGAGGGGATGCCCTCCTTGGCCAGCGTCTCCAGCACCTGGGTGGCCCAGATCACCGGCACGTGCGCCGCCTCGCAGATCCACAGCATCTCCTCCTGCACCTCGGCCAGGCGCTCGTAGCCGCACTCCACGGCGAGGTCGCCGCGCGCGATCATGACGCCGCAGGCCGCCGAGCGCATCGCCGCCAGCAGCATGCTGGGCAGGTGGTCGAAGCCGCGCCGCGTCTCGATCTTCAGCACGATGGCCGGCGTCCCGCGGCCGAGCCGGGCGATCTCCGCCGAGAGCGCCTCGACGTCCTCGACGCTGTTGGCGAAGGACATCGCCACAATGTCGGCGTGCTCGACGATGAAGCGCAGGTCGTCGCGGTCCTGCTCGGTCAGCGCCGGCAGCCTGAGCGGGCTGTCCGGCAGGTTGATGCCCTTGTCGGCGCGCAGCCGCTCGCCGCGCGTCCGCGCCCGCGTGATGCGCACGTGAAGGCCGGCGCGATTGTTCTTTTCGACGACGCCGCCGATGCGGCCATCGTCGAGCCAGACCGCGTCGCCCGGGCGCACGTCGGCGAACACCTGCGGCAGGGTGCAGCCGATGTGCGCCGGCGTCAGCACGCGGCCGTTGCGGTCGTGGGTGGCCGGCTCGCCGGGCTCGTCGTCGGGCGTCAGCAGCAGCAGGTCGCCCTGGTGCAGCAGCAACGCGTTCTCCAACGGCGGCAGTTCGCCGACCCGCGTCTCGCGATGCTTGCCGTGGCCGCCCTCGCGGCGCAGCGCCAGGCCGGGCGCGAAGTAGGCGGTGTTGGGGCACAGGCCCCAGGCATGACCGGTGCCGGTCTCGACGATGTCCAACTGGCGCGCGCGGCCGCCGGCATCCTCGAAGGCGATGCGGTCACCCTTGGACAGATGCGACAGCCAGGCGGCATCGACCGGCAGACTGGCATCGGCCTCGCTGGGCGGCTCCGCAACCGCTTCCGCCGCGTACAGCCAGACGCGCGCTGGCGCCGTGGCGCGGCCGAAGGCGTCGCGCTGCGGGCGCACCTTCTTCACCTTCGGACCGGGCGCCACCGGGCCGGTGCGCAGTTTCGGCCCGGCAAGATCCATCAGTATCTTGCAGCGCCGCTGCAGCGCCTGCTCGGCGCGGCGCAAGTGGTCGATCATGCGCAACCAGGCGCCCGGCTCGTCGTGGGCGCAGTTGATGCGCATGCAGTTCATGCCGCCGGCGAGCAGATCGTGCACCAGCGCATAATCGAAGGCCGCCTCGCCCGGCATGGTCACCATGATGCGCACGTTGCGGCCGACCGGCACGCTGCCGAGCAGGGCCTCGGTGTGGCCGTTCAAAAGCTGGGTGCCGGCTTCGAAGCCGAACGGCGCCGGGCCGGCAGGCGCCGGCGCGGGGCGCCCGGCCAGCCGATGCAGCACGCCGAGCACCGCATCGACGCTGGCCAGCACATGCGGCTCGGAACGGCCGAGGGAAGAAAGACCGAGCCCGGCCAGGCGCGCCTGCAGCGGGCGCAGGTCGCGCTGGCGCAGGGCCAGGTAGTGGACAAGATTGCGCGCGCTGTCGCGGTAATGCGGGTGGATCGCCTCCGCTTCGCCGATCGCCCTGCCGGCGAGATCGACCAGCGCGGCACGCAAGGCGGCGACTTCCCCGATCAGGTCATCGGGCAGCGGTGGCACCTTGGCTTTCTCCATCGCTCTGCCAGCGTCAGACGCAGCGAATCGGGCCCGGATATCGCCCCAGCTGCGGATCGGCCGTGAGGAGCGTCACGCTCTCGACCTGTGCCTGGGCAATGAGCAGCCGGTCGAACGGGTCCTTGTGAATCGGCTGCAGGCTATCGACGGCCAGCGCATGCTCGCCGCCGATGGCCAGTTCGACGTAGCCGTTGTCGAGGAGGCCGCGGCGCAGCAGGCGCGGATCGACGCGGAAGTCGTCCCGCCCGAGGCTGCGCTTGATGACGATTTCCCAAAGGCTGGCCATGCTGAACAGCAGTTCATTGCGCGGATCGTTGATCAGCTTGCGTGCAACGGCCGGCAGGCGCTTCGGCTCGCCGGCCGCCCACAGCAGCAGGTGCGTATCGAGCAGCAGCTTCATGAGCCGGCGAAAAGACGCTCGATCTGCGCCGCGCCCATGGTGTCGAAATCGTCGGGCACGCTGATCTGCCCGGCCATGAAGCCGAGGCGTTTCTTCTCGCCCGGTTCCGGCGCATCCAGCGGCATCACCTTCACCAGCGGCTTGCCGGCCTTGGCGATGACGAAGGAGTCGCCCTTCGCCGCCTGCTCGACCAGCCGCGAGAGCTGGGTCTTGGCCTCGTGAATGTTGACAGTGCGCATCGCGCCCTCCGGTGAACTAAGTTTCGTTAGTTTAGTCCGAACGAGGCCGGAGGGCAAATTCAGGCCTTCCCGAAGCCGATGGCGCCCTTCTCCGCCGTGACGCGAACGACGTCCTTCGCCGCGAACTTCCCTTCGAGGATCTGCTTCGCCAGCGGATTCTCGATGTGCTGCTGGATGGCGCGCTTCAGCGGCCGCGCGCCGAACACCGGGTCGAAGCCGGCCTTGGCCAGTTCCGCCAGCGCGGCATCGGTGACGTCGAGCTTGATCTCGAGCTTCGCCAGGCGCTTCTCCAGGTAGCCCAGCTGGATCTTCGCGATGGAGGCGATGTGCCGCTCGTCTAGGGCGTGGAACACCACCGTCTCGTCGATGCGGTTGATGAACTCCGGGCGGAAATAGGTCTTCACCTCGGCCATCACCGCCAGCTTGATCACCTGGTAGTCGTCGCCCGACATCTGCTGGATCATCTGGCTGCCGAGGTTGGAGGTCATCACGATCACGGTGTTCTTGAAGTCCACCGTGCGGCCCTGGCCATCGGTCATGCGGCCGTCGTCGAGCACCTGCAGCAGCACGTTGAAGACGTCCGGGTGGGCCTTCTCGACTTCATCTAGCAGGATGACCGAGTAGGGCTTGCGCCGCACCGCTTCGGTCAGGTAACCGCCTTCCTCGTAGCCGACATAGCCCGGCGGCGCGCCGATCAGGCGGGCGACCGAGTGCTTCTCCATGAACTCGCTCATGTCGATGCGGATCAGGTGCTCCTCGGAATCGAAGAGGAAGGTCGCCAGCGCCTTGCACAGCTCGGTCTTGCCCACACCGGTCGGGCCAAGGAACAGGAAGGAGCCGTAGGGCCGATTCTCCTCGGAGAGTCCGGCGCGCGAGCGGCGGATGGCATCCGACACCAGACGCACGGCCTCGTCCTGGCCGACCACGCGCTGATGGATGCGCTCTTCCATCAGCAGCAGCTTCTCGCGCTCGCCCTGCATCATCTTCGACACCGGGATGCCGGTGGCACGCGAGACCACCTCAGCGATCTCCTCGGCGCCGACCTGGGTGCGCAGCAGCTTCTTCGCCGTGTCCTGGGGACTGACTTTCTCCGCCGCCTTCAGCTGGGCTTCGAGCTGCGGCAGCTTGCCGTACTGCAGCTCGGCGACCTTCTCCAGCTTGCCTTCGCGCTGGAGTCTGGCGATCTCGGCGCGGGTGCGGTCGATCTCTTCCTTGATGTGGGCCGAGCCCTGCACCTGGGCCTTCTCCGCCTTCCAGATCTCCTCGAGGTCGGAGTATTCCTTTTGCAGCTTGGCGATCTCGTCCTCGATCAGCGCCATGCGCTTCTTCGAGGCTTCGTCCTTCTCCTTGCGCACCGCCTCTCGCTCGATCTTGAGCTGGATCAGGCGGCGGTCGAGCTTGTCCATGACTTCCGGCTTGGAGTCGATTTCCATCTTGATGCGGGCGGCGGCCTCGTCGATGAGGTCGATGGCCTTGTCCGGCAGGAAACGGTCGGTGATGTAGCGGTGCGAGAGCTCCGCCGCGGCGACGATGGCCGGGTCGGTGATGTCGACGCCGTGGTGCAGTTCGTACTTCTCCTGCAGGCCGCGCAGGATCGCGATGGTCGACTCCACGCTCGGCTCGTCGACCAGCACCTTCTGGAATCTGCGTTCGAGGGCAGCGTCCTTCTCGACGTACTTGCGGTACTCGTCGAGGGTGGTGGCGCCGACGCAGTGCAATTCGCCCCTCGCCAGCGCCGGCTTCAGCATGTTGCCGGCGTCCATGGCACCCTCCGCCTTGCCGGCGCCGACCATGGTGTGGATCTCGTCGATGAAGACGATGATGCGGCCCTCGTCCTGGGCGATCTCCTTCAACACCGCCTTCAGGCGCTCCTCGAACTCGCCGCGGTATTTCGCGCCGGCGAGCAGCGCCGCCATGTCCAGCGACAACACGCGCTTGCCCTTCAGCGTTTCCGGCACTTCCTCGTTCACGATGCGCTGGGCGAGGCCCTCGACGATGGCCGTCTTGCCGACGCCCGGCTCGCCGATCAGCACCGGGTTGTTCTTGGTGCGCCGCTGGAGAATTTGAATCGCGCGGCGGATCTCGTCGTCGCGGCCGATCACCGGGTCGAGCTTGCCGGCGCGGGCGCGTTCGGTGAGGTCGAGGGTGTATTTCTTCAGCGCCTCGCGGCTGCCTTCGGCTTCCTGGCTATCCACGTTCTGGCCGCCGCGCACCGCCTCGATGGCCGCCTCCAGCGCCTTCTTCTGCACGCCGTGCTCCTTGAGCAGGCGGCCGGCCTCGCCCTTGTCGTCGCACAGGGCCAGCAGGAACATCTCCGAGGCGATGAACTGGTCGCCGCGCTTCTGCGCCTGCTTGTCGGTGAGGTTGAGCAGGTTGGCGAGGTCGCGGCCGACCTGCACCTCGCCGCCGGCGCCTTCCACCTTGGGCAGGCGCGCCACGGCCTTCTCCAGCGCGGCCTTCAGCGGCGGCACGTTCACGCCGGCGCGCTGCAGCAGGGAGGCGGTGCCGCCGTCGTCCTGCCGCAGCAGGGCCAGAAGGAGATGCTGCGGCTCGATGAACTGTTGGTCGCCGCCCAAGGCGATGCTCTGGGCATCGGCCAGGGCCTGCTGGAACTTCGTGGTGAATTTGTCGAAGCGCATGATTTTTTTCCTAAAAACAGTACCTGCCGGGTAAATGGGGCTGGCTGCGGGGGTTTTCAAGCCAGCGGGATCGGCGCATCATATCCGGGCTGGTTAGGGCATTCATCAAGGAGAGGGCCATGAGCAACGAGCAATTCGCGGAAATGCACCGGAAGAACATCGACGCCGCCATGAAGCTGACCCAGATGTCGCTGGAAAACTCCAAGCGCATCATGGAGCTTCAGGTGGAGACGGCGCGCGCGCTTTTCGAGGAAAGCGTCAGGAACGCACGGGCGCTGACCGAGGCGAAGGACCCGCAGTCGGCGCTGGCCCTGCGCACCCAGTTCGCCCAGCAGACCTCGGCGAAGATGATGGAAGCCATGCGCGAGATGGCCGACATTACCGCCGAAGCGCAGAGCGCCTTCAACCGCATGCTCGGCCAGCAGATGGCCGGCACCAGCCAGGAAATGATGGAGAATTTCAAGAAGATGATGTCGGTGAGCGGACTGCCGGTCGCCGGCGAGGACGCCTTCGCCACCATGCAGAAGGCCTTCGGCACCGCCAAGGACGCCTTCGACCAGATCGCCAAGGCCTCCACCGCCGCCTTCGGCATGCCGGGGGCGGGAAAAGGCAAGAGCGTAAAAGTCGAGTGAGGCGTGAGGAGTGAGGGGTGAGGTAGAACCCGCCCCTCAGTCTTTCCACTTCTCCGCCGCGAGGTCGTCGGACTCGCGCGCATCCACCCAGCGCCCGCCTTCCGACGTCTCCTCCTTCTTCCAGAACGGCGCGCGGGTCTTCAGGTAGTCCATGATGAACTCGCAGGCGGCAAAGGCGTCGCCGCGATGCGCGCTCGCCACCGCCACCAGCACGATGTTGTCGCCCGGCTTCAGTTCCCCCACGCGGTGGATCACCGTGGCGTCGATGACCTCCCAGCGGCCGCGCGCCTGCTCGACGATCTCTGCCAGCGACTTCTCGGTCATGCCGGGATAGTGTTCGAGGGTCATGCGGGAAATGTCCGTTCCGTCGTTCGCGTCGCGCACCAGGCCGACGAAGCTCGCCACCGCGCCGATGTCCGTGCGCCCCCGCGCGAGCGCGGCGCACTCGGCGCCGAGGTCGAAGTCTTCGCTCTGGACGCTGATCTTCAAGGTCGGCCTCAGCCGCCGGTGACGGGCGGGAAGAAGGCGACCTCGTCGCCGTCCTGCAGCGGCGTGTCCGGCGTCGCCATCTCCTGGTTCACCGCCATGCGCAGGTTCTTCGTCGTCGCCAGCGCCTGCCAGGCGCCGCCGCGCGCGGCGAGATGGGCATGCAGCTGACCGACGCTGCCGACCCGCTCCGGCAGTGCCAGGTACTCGGAAGTCTTGCCGAGCGTCTCGCGCAGGCCGGCGAAATAGAGGATCTTCAAGGCCATAGTTCAGTATAACAACTCGGAAAACGGCAGGAAGCGCACCAGCTCGCCGCGCGCCACAGCCTGTCCCGCCGGGTTGTCCACCAGGCCGTCGGCCCAGGCACAGGAGGTCAGCACGCCGGAGCTCTGGTTGGGGAACAGGTCGAGGCCGCCATCCCCATTGATGCGCACGCGCAAAAACTCGCGCCGCCGGTCCGGCTTCGGCCAGTCGAAGTCGGCGCGCATCATGAGGCCGCGCGGCATCGTGACGCGCGCGCCCTGGCAGGCCAGCAGGAAGGGCCGCACCAGCACGAGGAAAGTCACGAAGGTCGACACCGGATTGCCGGGCAGGCCGATGAATGCCGTGTCGCGCCGACTGACTTTGCCGAAGGCGAGCGGCTTGCCCGGCTTGATGGCGATCTTCCACAGGTCGAGCGACCCTTCCGCCTGCACCGCCGCCTTGACGTGGTCCTCCTCGCCCACCGAGACGCCGCCGCTGGTGACGATGACGTCGCTCGTCGCGGCCGCCTCGCGCAGCGCAGTTCGCGTCGCCTCCAGCGAGTCGCGCACGATGCCGAGGTCGTGCACCTCGCAGCCGAGCGCGGCGAGCAGCCCGCGCAGGGAATAGCGGTTGGAGTTGTAGATGCCGCCCGGCTTCAACGCCTCGCCCGGCATCGACAGCTCGTCGCCGGTGAAGAACACCGCCACGCGCAGCCGGCGGAATACCGGCAGGGTCGCCAGCCCGACGGAGGCGGCCAGCCCGATGTCCTGCGGCAGGAGGCGCGTGCCCGCGTCGAGGATCTCGGCGCCGGCGCGGATGTCCTCGCCGGCGCGGCGGATGTTTTCGCCCGCCTGCGGCACATGGTTCACCTGCACCACGCCCTCGCCGGCATGCTCGCACAGCTCCTGCATCACCACCGCGTCGGCCCCTTCCGGCAGCGGCGCCCCGGTGAAGATGCGCGCCGCCGTGCCGGGCACGAGCGGCGTGCCGACGGCTCCGGCGGGGATGCGCTGCGCCACCGGCAGGCGTGCGCCCGCCGCCGCCACGTCGGCCGTGCGCACGGCGTAGCCGTCCATCGCCGAATTGTCGAGCGGCGGCACGGTGAGGCCGCTCGACTGCGCGCGCGCCAGGACGCGGCCGGCGGCGGCAACGGTATCGACCGCCTCGATCTCTCCGACCGGACGGGCGACGGCAAGGAGCTTGTGCAGGGCTTCGTCGAAGGAAAGCAGGCTCATCTCAGTCTCAGGTGGTTCACAATGAATTGCGCGATGGCGCCAGGGTCGTTGATATCGAGCACCGGCAGCGCGGTGGCCACCGGCGCGTCGCTCGCCACGGCGACGATGTTCGGGTGCTCGAGGTGGATCGGCGGCTTGCCGATCGCGGGCCGGTACACCTCCAGCTTCGGAATCAGGTCGTTCGACTTGTAGCCCTCCACCAGCGCCAGGTCGCAGGGCGACAGCAGTTTGATCTGCTCCTCCAGCGTCGGTTCCCGCCCGCCGCGCAGCTCGTGCATCAGCACCCAGCGCCGGTCCGAGGTGAGCAGCACCTCGCTCGCCCCGGCCTCGCGGTGGCGCCAGGAATCCTTGCCCGGCCGGTCGATGTCGAAGCCGTGGTGGGCGTGCTTGATGAGCGAGACCCGGAGCCCCATCGCGACGAAGCGCGGGATCAGCTGCTCGATCAGCGTCGTCTTGCCGCTACCGGAATAACCGGCAAAACCGAATACTTTCATATGCGTTTCCATTCGGTTTCAGTGCAGGCCAACCTCGCGCATGCGAGGTTGAGCGAGCACGGCGAGCGGCCGCAACTAAAACCGAATACCTTCATTGCGTTCCTTCAATCCGCGGCACCGTCAGCACCGGCGCGAAGCCGCCGCCGGGGGTGCGGAAATTCGTCGTCTGGCCCTGATAGAGCCGCGCCGTCACCAGCTGCACGCGGCCGCGATAGGCATAGTTGCGCAGATCGAGCTTGAACTCCTGCTGCGTCTCGCCGCTGCCGACGCGCCGCGCCGAGGGCGGCACCAGTTCCTGCGCGACGTACTCGCCATCGAGGATCTCCTCGAACACCCGCTTCGTCAGCTTGTCGCCGCGATAGGCCGCCTTGCTGCCGTACCCCGCCGCCGGCTTGAAGAACAACCGCTTGCGCTCCGCCCACAGCGCCTCGGCATCCTCGCGCGCCACCCGGCGCGTGCGCGGAATGCCGGCCAGCAGCACCGCCTGCGTCGCCGCATCGACGCCCATGCCGGTCAGCGCCGCCGCATCGGTGAGCAGCGCCAGGTTGCGCTTGTCGGCATACAGGGCATGGGCACGCGGATGCGGCGTCACCACCGCCGCCCCGGCCAGCCAGGCCTCGCGCAGCGCGGCGCTGGCGGGCGCCTCCAGGCTGAAGTCGGTCAGCCGATTGTAGACGAGATCGACGCGCTCGCCGGCATGGCGCAGCGCGCCGCCGGCGAAGGCCAGTTCGGCCGGATCGCATACCGCGGCTTCGATGCCGTTGCGCTCGAACAGCTTGCGGAAAAGCAGGAACTCCGGGTAGAGGAACTGCGACGGCGGGTTTTCGTCGACGATGGCGATGCGGCGAAGCGGCGCGGCGCCGCGCTCGGCGCGCCACTCGGCGCGGAACATGTCGACATAGTCCTGCTCGATGGTCGCCGCCGGATGCTCGCCGGGCAGCATGGCGGCCACCTCCTCGCAGCAGGCGAACTGCGCCTGCGCCAGGGCGGCGTTGAGCAGCCCGCCGCCGGCATTGGTGTTGATCTCGATGAGCCGCGGGCCGTCCTGGCCAAGGTGGAAGTCGTAGCCCATGAAAACGCTCGCCGCGGCCGTCGGGTGCCGCGCCGTCGGCGGCGCCCAGGCCAGCACGCGCTCTGCCCAGGCCGGCGTTGCCACGACGCGCTCCACCGCCGCCACCACGCCGGCCATGCGCTCGACGCAGGCCTGGCCGAGGAACACCGTCGTCTCGGCGAACAGGTGGGGCCGCTCTTCCTCGACCAGACGGACCAGGTCGGCGCCGTCGGCGCCTTGCGCCAGCGCGCGCCGCAGCCTGTCGCGGTCCACGCTGACGCAGCGGCAGTCGCGGTTGAGCGTCTCGGCCAGGCGGCTGCATTCAGCCGGCATCGACCGCCTCCGCTTCCCCGATGCGCGCCTCGAAGAAGGCCAGCGCCTCGTCCTCCTCGCGCGTGCGCCGCATGGCCGGCAGCGAGCGCCAGACGCGCTTGCCGTAGGGCTTGGCGATCAGGCGCGGGTCGCAGATCATCAGCACGCCGCGGTCGCTCTCGTCGCGGATCAGGCGCCCGGCGCCCTGCTTGACGCTGATCACCGCGCGCGGCAGCTGGTATTCCATGAAGGCGTTGCGGCCGGCCTTCTTCATGTGCTCGATGCGCGCCGCCAGCACCGGATCGTCGGGCGGCGCGAAGGGCAGCTTGTCGATGATCACCAGGGACAAGGCCTCGCCGCGCACGTCCACGCCCTCCCAGAAGCTCTGGCTCGCCACCAGCACGGCGTTGCCCAGGCGGCGGAAGCGCGCCAGCAATTCGCTCTTGCTGCCCTCCCCCTGCAGCAGCAGCGGATGGTCGAAGCCCGCCGCCTCGAAGCGCTGCTTCAGCGACTCGTGGATGCGGCGCATGGCGCGCAGGCTGGTGCACAGCACGAAGGCGCGGCCGCGGCTGGCATGGATCAGCGGCCAGGCCGCCTCGACCACCGCCTCGTTGTAGCCGAAGCTGTTCGGGTCGGGCATGGCTTGCGGCGCATAGAGCAGCGCCTGGTTCGGATAGTCGAAGGGGCTGCCCCAGCAGCCGGTGTCGGCGGGATTCTCGCCATTGTCCAGCCCGAGTTCGGCGCAGTAGTGCGAGAAGTCGCGCTCCACCGCCAGCGTGGCGGAAGTGAATATCCAGGCGCGTGGATGGCCCTCCATCTGTTTCCTGAAAATGTCGGCGATGACCAGCGGCGTGGCGTTGAGCGACAGCGCCTGGCTGAACACCTCGGCCCAGCGCACCAGTCCGGTTTCCTCCGTCTGCCGCCAGCGCTGCAGGGTGAGCGACAGTTCCTGCGCCCGGCGCCAGCAGTGCTCCAGTCCTTCCGAGCGCTCCGCCTGCGACTCCAGCAGTTTGCCGAAGCGGCCCAGTTCGTCGGCGGCCTGCTCCAGCGTTTCATAAAAGGCCGGCGGCAGCTGCGCGGCCGAAAAGCGCGCGTTCTCGCCGGGAATCGCCAGGCGCAGGTCGCGCGCCGCCTTCTCCAGCGCGCGGGCGCCGTCCGGCAGGTCGAGGAAATCCTTCGCCGCGGCGACGCCTTCCAGGCGCGCGTCGCGCGCCAGCTCGACCAGCTGCGCCGTCGACACGCTCTCGCCGAAGAACAGGCTGGCCGTCTCCGGCAGCTGGTGCGCCTCGTCGAAGATCACCGTGTTGCAGGCCGGCAGCAGCTCCGCCACGCCGGAATCGCGCAGCATCACGTCGGCGAAGAACAGATGGTGATTGACCACCACCACGTCGGCCGCCTGCGCCTCGCGCCGCGCCGCCGTGACGAAGCACTCCTTGGCATTCGGGCAGTCCTGGCCGAGGCAGTTGTCGCGCGTCGAGGTGGCCGCGCCCCAGGCGCCGGAATCCTCCGGCACGGCGGCGCATTCGGCCTTGTCGCCGGTGTTGCTGCTCTTGGCGAAGCGGGCGATGGCGAGGATGTGGCCGGCCTCCTCGCGCGAGAGGAAGCGGCCGGCCTCCTTCGCCCGCGCCAGGTGGTAGTGGCAGACGTAGTTGGCGCGGCCCTTCAGCAGCGCGATGCTGGTCGGCGCGCCGAGCGCGTCCCGCACCGTCGGCAGGTCGCGCCGGAACAGCTGGTCCTGCAGGGTCTTGGTGCCGGTGGACACGATCACCTTGCCGCCGGCCAGCAGCGCCGGCACGAGGTAGGCGAAGGTCTTGCCGGTGCCGGTGCCGGCCTCGGCCACCAGCGCGCCGTGCCTTTCGATGGCGGCGGCGATGCGCGCGGCCATCTCGACCTGCTGCGGGCGCAGGCGGTAGCCGGGAATGGCGCGGGCCAGCGCGCCGTCGGCGGCGAAGACCTTTTGCAGATCCATCTCAGGGCAGGCGCACGGCCGGTTTCAGGCCGAGCCGGCCGGCGCGATTGGCGAAGCGCCGCTTGTCGAAACTGGCCAGTTCGGTGCAATGTCCGCTACGGGCCAGATGCAGCGCATCGGCAAAATCCAGTCCCTTGCGGTGCCAGGCGACGGCCAGCGCAACGGCGGCGTCCGATTCGACCGTGACATTGGGCAGGGACAGCAAATGCGCGAACACGCGCTCGACGGTGGGCGGATCGCACTCGTAACGGCCGATCAACACCCACGCCAGTTCCAGCACCACCGTGACCGGCACGAAAAGCGCCCGTTCGGAAGCCAGCAGTGCCGCAGCGCGGCGCTGTTCGGCAACTTCGGAAGGGCTGCCCGGCGCCGCATAGAAGCGGGCCAGGACGTTCGTGTCCAGCGCGATCAAAGCCCGCGGCCCTTGAAGCTCGCCAGGATGCGCCCGCCATCCATCTCGTCGATGGCGACGGGACCGACGCGGTTCGGCACGATGCCGAGCCCGTCCTCGACGCGCGAAGCCTTGCCCTTGAGCGGGCGCAGCAGCACGCCGTCGTCAGACGCCACCACTTCGAGCCGGCTGCCGCCGACGATGCCCAGCTTGCGGCGCACCTCCGCCGGCAGCACCACCTGACCCTTGACCGATACCGTCACTGAAGACATGGTTGCCTCTCGCAATCGACACGGCGCCATTCTAGCATGCGTCGCCTTACCTTGTAAGCCATGGTTCAGGGCAGTTCCTCCACCCGCAGCTGCACGCGCCGGGCGCTGCTGCCGCCGCGCGTGGAATGGCGGGCCAGGCCGGAAGATTCGCCCGAGCGCTCCTCGACCGAGCCGCCGAGGTCGATCCACTCGCCGAGGCGCCCCGACACCGTGGTGGTGAGGCGCTGGATGTTGGCGCTGCCCGGGCCGTAGGCGCCCGGCGTGTCGTGCGTCGGGCTGATGGACAGCGTGACGTTGTCGCCGGCCAGCTGCGGCTCGGCAGTGAAGCCGGTGCCGAGGTCGCGGTACACCACCGACTCGGATACCACCGCCCCGCCCGGCCCCACCACCACCTGGCGCAGCGGCACCGGCACCGAGGTGCCGACGTTGATATAGGCCTTGCCGCCCTCCACCACCTAGACCTGTTGCGAAACGCGCTCGCTGCCCGCGCTGCGCGAGTCGTAGACCTGGCCGCGCACCACGTCGCCGCCGCGGCGCACCTCGACGCCGGCGCCGCCGACCACGGTGCGCCGGCTTTCGATCGTCGTGCCGCCCGAGGAAACGCGGCCCGACACTTCGCCGCCGCGCGCCGTCGCCGAGCTGTCGGCGTCCTGCCGCACCGAGATCAGCAGCCGGCGCGGCGGCCGGTCGATGGCGGCGAGCAGTTCCTTGATCTGGCGCCGGTTGGCTTCCGAGGCGCGGATGAAGATCTGGTTGTTCATGCCGGAGAGCGTGCCGCCCGGCTCGACGAAGGGCCGCAGCTGCGGCAGCACCTGGTCCGCCGTGCGGCTTTGCAGCTTGATGATCTCCAGCTGCTGCTGGGCATGCGTCGTGCCGGACAGCAGGCCCAGCAGGAAAACCAAAGACAGGACGAGTTTATTCATGGTCGCTCCGGCAAATGCGCTGCGGGCTTTGCCCGAAAACTTATTCTGGATCAAATGGCGGTCGATTCATAGGCGGAACGGTAAACCGGCGGCATGCGGCAAAGGGCATAATTGAAGCATGAACAAGACACTCCTGCGCCGCGGCCTCGTCGCCGCCGTCGTCATCGCCGTCCTGGCGGGACTGACTTTCTTCATGACCCGGCCGAAGCCGGTCGCCGTGCTGGTCGCCGCCGTCGAGCCCGGCCGCGTCGAGGCCACCGTCGCCAACACCCGCGCCGGCTCGGTCGAGGCCTGCCGCCGCGCCAAGCTGGCGCCGCCCCTGGGCGGGCGCATCGACAAGCTGCTGGTGCGCGCCGGCGATCGCGTCAAGACCGGCCAGGTGCTGGTCGAGCTGTGGAACGACGACCTCGCCGCACGCGAGCGCATCTCGGTCGAGCAGCTGCAGTCGGCGCGCGCGCGGGTCAACGAAGCCTGCCTGCTGGCCGACACGGCGGCGCGCGAGGCGGCGCGCACGCGCGCCCTGCGCGACAAGGGCTTCGTCTCCGAAGGCCAGGTCGACCGCGCCGAGAGCGACGCCAGGGCGCGGCAGGCCGCCTGCGCCTCGGCCCGCGCCCAGGTGCAGGAAGCGCAGGCGCGCATCGGCGCCTCGCGCGCCGACACCGCCCGCACCGTCGTCAAGGCGCCCTTCGACGGCATCGTCGCCGAGGTCAACGGCGAGGTCGGCGAGTACCTGACGCCCTCCCCGCCCGGCATTCCGACCCTGCCGGCGGTGGACCTCATCGACGATTCCTGCCTCTATGTCTCCGCCCCCATCGACGAGGTGGACGCCGCCCAGCTGAAGATCGGCATGGCCGGCCGCATCAGCCTCGACGCCTACCGCGGCCGGCACTTCGGCGGCAAGCTGCGCCGCATCGCGCCCTACGTGCTGGCGCTGGAGAAGCAGGCGCGCACGGTGGAAGTCGAGGTGGAGTTCGACACCCCGGGCGAAGCGCGCCACCTGCTGGTCGGCTACAGCGCCGACATCGAGGTGGTGGTGGACGCCCGCGACGGCGCGCTGCGCATCCCGACCACGGCGCTGATGCCGGGCAGCCGCGTGCTGCTGCTCAACGCCGACGGCCTGCTGGAGGAAAGGAAGATCGAAGCCGGCCTCAGCAACTGGGAGTTCACCGAGGTGAAGGGCGGCCTCGCCCGCGGCGACCGCGTCGTCACCTCGCTCGAGCGCGAGGGCGTCAAGGCCGGCGCGCAGGCGGCGGCCGAGGAAAAACCGGCAAGCAAGAAACCATGAGCAGCGCCCGGCCCTCTCCCCCGACCCCTCTCCCGCGAGCGGGAGAGGGGAGCAAGACAACCCCCTCGCCCCGCTTGCGAGGAGAGGGTTGGGGAGAGGGGAAAGGAAGGCCGGCATGATCCGCCTCACCGGCATCGAGCGCGTCTTCCGCGTCGGCGACGAGGAGGTGCACGCGCTGCGCGGCGTCGACCTCGCCATCGAACAGGGCGAATACCTCTCCATCATGGGCCCGTCCGGCTCCGGCAAGTCCACCCTGCTCAACGTGCTGGGCCTGCTCGACCGCCCCAACGCCGGCCGCTACGAGCTGAACGGCCGCGACGTCACCGGGCTCGGCGACGACGAGCTGGCGCGCGTGCGCCGCGAGGCCATCGGCTTCGTCTTCCAGTTCTTCCACCTCGTGCCGCGCCTCACCGCCGAGCAGAACATCGAGCTGCCGATGGTGCTGGCCGGCATCGAGCCGGCCGAGCGGCGCCGCCGCCTCGACCGCCTGCTTGCCGAGTACGGCCTGGAGGCGCGCGCCGGCCATCGCCCCGACCAGCTCTCCGGCGGCCAGTGCCAGCGCGTCGCCATCGCCCGCGCCATGTCGATGGGCCCGACCCTGATCCTCGCCGACGAGCCGACCGGCAACCTCGACCGCCACACCGGCCAGGAGGTGATGGCGGTGCTCGAGCGCGTGCACCACGAGGGCGGCACCGTCGCCATCGTCACCCACGACCCGGAGATCGGCGCCCGCGCGCACCGGCGCATCCGGCTGGTTGACGGCGAAGTCGTCGAGGACAAGAAGGAATGAGATTCACCCTCTCCCCCTCTCCCCAACCCTCTCCCCGCTGGGGCGAGGGGGCTGTCTTCCTCCCCTCTCCCGCTTGCGGGAGAGGGGTCGGGGGAGAGGGCTGGCTTTAATCATGCGCTTCACCGACCTGCTCCGCTTCGCCTGGCAGGTGCTCGGCGGCTACCGCACGCGCACCCTGCTCATCCTGCTCGCCATGGGCATCGGCGTCGCCGCCGTGGTGGCGGTGAGCGCCATCGGCGAGGGCGCGCGGCTCTACGTCGTGAACCAGTTCGGCTCGCTCGGCACCAACCTCGTCATCGTGCTGCCCGGCCGTTCCGAGACGGCCGGCGCCATGCCCGGCGTGCTGATGGGCAAGACGCCGCGCGACCTCACCCTCGACGACGCCCTCTCGCTCAAGCGCAGCCCCTCGGTGCTGCGCATCGCCCCGCTCATCGTCGGCGCCGGCGACGTGCGCGTCGGCAGCCGCAGCCGCGAGACGCCGGTGCTCGGCACCACCGCCGAGTTCATCCAGGTGCGCCAGATGGACATCGGCCAGGGCCGCTTCCTGCCGCCGGGCGACCCGCGCCACAGCCAGCCGGTGTGCGTCATCGGCGCCAAGGTGGCCGCCGAACTGTTCGGCCCGCGCCCGGTCCTGGGCGAGTGGCTGCGCATCGGCGACCGGCGCTTCCGCATCGTCGGCGTGCTCGCCAGGCAGGGCCAGTCGCTCGGCTTCAACACCGACGAGATCGTCGTCGTGCCGCTCGCCGCGGCGCAGGCGCTGTTCAACACCGAGGCGCTGTTCCGCGTCCTCGTCGAGGCCAAGAGCCGCGAGCAGATCGTCAATGCCAAGCAGGACATCGAGGAAATCATCCGCCTGCGCCACGAGGGCGAGCGCGACATCACGGTGATCACCCAGGACGCCGTGCTGGAGACCTTCGACCGCATCCTGCGCGCGCTGACGCTCGCCGTGGGCGGCATCGCCGCCATCAGCCTCGCCGTGGCCGGCATCCTCATCATGAACGTCATGCTCATCGCCGTGACGCAGCGGCGCAAGGAGATCGGCCTGCTGAAGGCCCTCGGCGCCACCGGCCGCCACATCCGCGCCGCCTTCTTCACCGAGGCGGTGATGCTGGCCCTCGGCGGCGCCGCCTGCGGCCTCGCCGTCGGCAAGCTCGGCCAGCTCGCCATCGGCCAGGCCTTCCCGAACATCCCGTTCACCGCGCCGTGGTGGGCGGTCGTCGCCGCCCCGCTCACCGCCATCGTCACCTCGGTGCTGTTCACCGTGGTGCCGGCGAAACGCGCGGCAATGCTCGACCCGGTGATGGCGTTGTCGAAGCGATGAGAAAAGACATCCCCTCTCCCCAGCCCTCTCCCCGCAAGCGGGGCGAGGGAGTGAACACCCCTCTCCCGCCTGCGGGAGAGGGGCAGGGGGAGAGGGCATTGCTGGCAAACGCCAAGCAACTCCGCAGCAACCAGACCGACGCCGAACACAAGCTCTGGCACCACTTGCGCGCCAATCGCTTCATGGGCCTGAAGTTCAAGCGGCAGAAGCCTGTCGGTCGATACATTGCGGATTTCGTTTGCATCGAGCACAAGCTGATCATCGAATTGGATGGCGGACAGCATGCGGAGCAAACGGCCTACGACACGGAGCGGGATGAATGGCTGCGCGGCGAGGGCTTTACGGTGTTGCGGTTCTGGAACAACGAGGCGATGCAGGAATTGGAGGGGGTGCTGGAGACAATCCGGTTGGCCCTCTCCCCTTGCCCCTCTCCCCAGCCCTCTCCCCGCGCGCGGGGAGAGGGGGTTGATTTGCTCCCCTCGCCCGCTCGCGGGGCGAAGGCGGGGTTGCGCGGAGCGGGGGCCGGGGGAGAGGGCAAGCGATGATCACGCGCGACTTCATCGCCTTCACCCTCGCCTCGCTGCGCGCGCACCGCATGCGCACGGCGCTGACGGCGCTGGGCATCGCGGTGGGCATCGCCTCGGTGATCCTGCTCACCTCGATCGGCGAGGGGCTGCACCGCTTCGTCATCGCCGAGTTCACCCAGTTCGGCACCAACATCATCGGCATCGCGCCGGGGCGCATCCAGACCCACGGCGCCGCGCTCGGCGCGGTGAACACCGTGCGCCCGCTCTCGGTCGACGACGCCGAAGCGCTGCGGCGCGCGCCCTGGGTGCTGCTCAGCGTGCCGGTCGTGCAGGGCAACGCCGAGGTGGTGCACGCGGGAAAAAGCCGCCGCGTCATGCTCTACGGCACCGGGGCGGACTTCTCGCAGGCGTTTTCGATGCGGGTGGCGAACGGCGACTTCCTGCCGCCGGACGACCCGCACACGGCGCGCGCCTTCGTCGTGCTCGGCGCCAAGGTGGCGGCCGAGCTGTTCGGCGCCGACAACCCGCTCGGCGCGCGCATCCGCGTCGGCGGCGAGCGCTACCGCGTCGTCGGCGTGATGGAATCGAAGGGCCAGGTGCTCGGCTTCGACCTCGACGACACGGTCTACATCCCGGTGGTGCGCGCGCTCGACATGTTCAACCGCGAGAGCCTGATGGAGATCGACGTCATCTACGAGCCGACCGCGCCGCTGGCCGAGGTGGAGGAAGGCTTGAAGCGCATCCTCGTCGCCCGCCACGGCGCCGAGGACTTCACCGTCACGCCGCAGCAGAAGATGCTCGAAGTATTCGGCACGGTGCTCGACGCCATTACCTTCGCCGTGGCCGCCATCGGCGGCATCTCGCTGGTGGTGGGCGGCGTCGGCATCCTCACCATCCTCACCATCGGCGTGGCCGAGCGCACCTCGGAAATCGGCCTGCTGCGCGCCGTCGGCGCCACGCAGCGAAGCATCCTGCTGCTCTTCCTGGGCGAGGCGGCGCTGCTCTCGGCGCTCGGCGGCGCGGCGGGACTGGCGCTCGGCTGGAGCATCGCCGTGCTGCTGGCACTGACTTTTCCGGCGCTGCCGGTGCACACGCCCTGGTTCTACGCCGTGCTGGCGGAACTCGTCGCCGTCGGCGTGGGCCTCGCCGCCGGCGTCGCCCCGGCGCGCCATGCCGCCGGCCTCGATCCGCTGGAGGCGCTGAGGAGCGAATGAACCAAATAAGCCGCCACGGCACGCGGATATCCCCCTCTCCCGCCAGCGGGAGAGGGAGCAGGAAGTCGCCTGCCGTGACCCACACGAAAACCGGATGGGCCTGAAATGAATATCCAGCCGCTCGACCCGGCGCGCGAGCGCATCCTGCTGCTGACGCTGGCCGGCATCCAGTTCGCGCACATCCTCGACTTCATGATCATGATGCCGCTCGGGCCGGTGCTGATGGCCGAGCTGGGCATCGGCCCGCACGAATTCGGCCTGCTCGTCTCCTCCTACACCTTCACTGGCGCCGCCACCGGGCTGGCCGCCGCCGCCTTCGTCGACCGCTTCGAACGCAAGCGCCTGCTGCTGGCGATGTTCGCCCTGTTCGCCCTGGCCACGCTGGCCTGCGGCCTGGCGCCGGGCTACGCCGCGCTGATGCTGGCGCGCTGCGCCGCCGGCGCCTTCGGCGGCGTACTCGGCTCGATGGTGCAGACCATGGTCGGCGACCTGGTTCCTTTCGAGCGGCGCGGCCGCGCCAGCGGCGTCATCATGTCGGCCTTCGCCCTGTCCACCGTCGCCGGCGTGCCGCTCTCGCTGCTGCTCGCCAACCACTTCGGCTGGCGCTTCCCCTTCTTCTTCATCGCCGCGCTGGCCGCCGTGCTGCTCGCGCTCGGCTGGCGCATGCTGCCGACGCTGCGCGGCCACCTCGACGCCGCCCTCCTCGGCGAGGGCGAGCGCCGCCACCCGCTCGCCGCCATGGGCGAGGCGCTGCGCGACGCCAACCACCTGCGCGCGCTGGCCTTCGTCGCCCTGCTCATGTTCTCCGGCTTCATGGTGATCCCCTACATCACGCTCTACTCGGTGGCCAACGTCGGCATCCGCCAGGAGGACATCCCGCTCATCTACCTCGCCGGCGGCTGCGCCACCTTCTTCACCTCGCGCTTCATCGGCCGGCTGGCCGACCGCCGCGGCAAGGTGCGCACCTACCGCCTGATCGCGCTCATCTCGATGCTGCCGCTGCTGCTGCAGACCCACCTGCCGCCGGTGCCGCTCTGGCTGATGGTGATCGCCTCGACGGTGTTCTTCGTCTTCGTGCCCGGGCGCATGGTGCCGGCGATGGCCATCGTCACCTCGGCGGTGCAGCCGCGCCTGCGCGGCACCTTCCTGGCGATCTCCGGCGCCACCCAGCAGCTGGCCTCCGGCGCCGCCGCCTGGATCGGCGGCCTGGTCATCGCGCAGGATGCGGCCGGGCAGATCGTGCGCTACGGCTGGGTCGGCTTCATGGCGGTGGGCGCCACCCTGCTGGCGATGGGGCTGGCGGGACGCATCGCGGTGCGGTCGTGATGGCCCCTCTCCCCCTGCCCCTCTCCCCGCAAGCGGGGCGAGGGAGTTAACACCCCTCTCCCGCCCCGCTTGCGGGGAGAGGGGCAGGGGGAGAGGGGCAGCGTTCGCCTTGCGCCCGGCCCGGCCGGCCGCTAGAATCGTTCAAACCTAAATCATCCGCTCCCATGGACGACACCCGCCCCGCCGTGCCGGCTTTTCCGAAGCTGCGCGAAGTCCCCGTCGAGCAGCCGCTCGTCTGGCTGCGGCGCGGCTGGGGCGACCTCGTCGCCTGCCCGCTCGCCAGCCTGTTCTACGGCCTGTGCCTCGTCGGCGGCGGCATCCTGATGGTGCTGGCGCTGGGCGGCGCGCCGGAGTACATCGCCGCCGTCACCTCGGGCTTCCTCATCGGCGGCCCCTTCTTCGCCATCGGCCTCTACGAGCTCAGCCGCCGCCGCGAAAAGGGACTGCCCTGCAGCCTCGGCCCGACGCTGACGGCGTGGCGCGGCAATGCCGGCAACCTGGGCCTCTTCGCCGCCCTCCTGCTGGTGATCTTCCTGGTCTGGGCGCGCGCCTCGATGGTGGTGTTCGCGCTGTTTTACTCGGGCGAAATGCCGACCCTTTCCGGCTTCCTCCGCCACGTGGTCTCCACCGACCACCTCGGCTTCCTCGCCGCCTATTTCGCCATCGGCGGCCTGTTCGCCCTGATCGCCTTCGCCATCAGCCTGGTCAGCATCCCGCTCATGCTCGACCGCGGCCACGACGCCATCACCGCCGCCATCGCCAGCGTGCGCGCCCTGTTCATGAATCCCGGCGCGATGTTCGTCTGGGCCGGGCTGATCGCCCTGCTCGGCGGACTGGGCCTCGTCACCTTCCTCGCCGGCATGCTCGTCGTCGGCCCGCTGCTCGGCCACGCCACCTGGCACGCCTACCGCGACTTGGTGGAATAGCCGGCCTCGGGTAGTATTCGCAATTTCTTGCGAATATCGAAGCGATGACCGCCCACCCCGCCACGCCCCGCCGCGCCGTCGCCCTCCTCGCCGCCTGCCAGGCGCTGCTGCTCACCAACGGCGTCACCCTGGTCGCCATCAACGCCCTGGCCGGCTTCGCCCTGGCGCCGGACAAGCGCCTCGCCACGCTGCCGGTGGTGGGCTACGTGCTGGGTTCCGCCGTGTCGACCCTGCCGGCCTCGCACTTCATGCGCGTGTACGGCCGCCGCGCCGGTTTCATCCTCGGCGCCGCCAGCGGCATGCTGGGCGGCGCCATCGGCGCGCTGGCGATCCTGCTGCAGAGCTTCTGGCTGCTCTGCGCCGCCACCTTCTGCTCCGGCATCTACCAGGCCTTCGGCCAGTACCTGCGCTTCGCCGCGGCGGAAGTGGCGCCGCCCGACTGGAAGAGCCGCGCCATCTCGCTGACGCTGGCCGGCGGCATCGTCGGCGGCTTCATCGGCCCGGCCGTGGGCAAGGTCACGCGCGACCTGGCGCAGCCGCAGTACCTCGCCTCGTATGCCTCGCTGATCGGCTTCGCGCTGGTCGCCATGGCCATCGCCGCCAGCCTGCGCTTCCCGCCGCAAAGTCAGTCCGAGCAGCACGGCGGCGGAAGGCCGCTCGCCGAGATCGCGCGCCAGCCGGTCTTCATCGTCGCCGCGCTGGCGGCGGCGGTCGGCTACGGCGTGATGAACCTGCTGATGAACGCCACGCCGCTGGCGATGGATTTCTGCGGGCTGGATTTCGGCGACACCGCCTTCGTCCTCCAGTGGCACGTCATCGGCATGTTCGCGCCGAGCTTCTTCACCGGCCACCTGATCGCCCGCTTCGGCGTGATCAACATCCTCTTCGCCGGCGCGGCGCTGATGGCCGCCTGCATCGCCATCGCCGTGCAGGGCGTCACCCTGATGCACTTCTGGTGGGCGCTCTTGCTGCTCGGCGTGGGCTGGAACTTCCTCTACATCGGCGGCACCACGCTGCTCACCGAGGCCTACGCGCCGGAAGAGAAGGCCAAGACGCAGGGCCTCAACGACTTCCTCATGTTCTTCGCCATGGCCGGCTCGTCGTTCTTCTCCGGCGCGCTGGTCACCAGCGCCGGCTGGACGCTGCTCAACCAGATCGCCATCCCCTTCGTCCTCGTCAGCGCCTTCGCCAGCGCCGTGCTGTGGCTGAAGCGGCGCGCCAACTAACTGTCCCCTCTCCCCGGCCCTCGGCCTGCCGCGCCGCGATTCCGCGCGACTGGAGAATAGTCCCGACTATCTTCCATTGCGCTGGAATTTTGTAGGATGCGGCGCCATCCTGAAGTCGCCGTCCGGACCGACCTCGACTGCAAGACAGTCTTCATTTATCCGTCCCGCGCCAGTTAGACCGGATCGCCGTCCCGCGCAAGCCGACTTTTCGGCACGGCGATCGCGCGGCCATCACGCTTGACGTTAATCACGCGCCACGTTACTATCGGTGCGTGATCAAGTCCTTCAAATGCGCCGACACCCAGGCCCTGGCGGGCGGTATCGCAGCCAAGCGGTTTGCCAACATCGCCGCCGTGGCGCGCCGCAAGCTGCGGCAACTGGAAATCGCCGAGCGGCTGGAGGACTTGCGCGTGCCTCCCGGCAATCGCCTGGAAGCCCTGAAAGGCAACCGCGCCGGCCAGCACGGCATTCGCATCAACGACCAGTTCCGCGTGTGCTTCCGCTGGACGGCCGCCGGCGCCGAGGATGTCGAGATCGTGGATTACCACTGAGGAGCAGACCATGAGAAAACTGAAACCCGTCACGCCCGGCGAACTGCTGCTGGAGGAATTCCTCAAGCCGATGGGCATCAGCCAGTACCGCCTCGCCAAGGAAATCGGCGTGCCGGCACAACGCATCGGCGAAATCGTCGCCGGCCGCCGGGCCATTACCGCCGATACCGACCTGCGCCTGTGCCGCTTCTTCGGCCTCTCCAACGGCTACTGGCTGCGCGCCCAGGCCGCCCACGACACGGAAGTCGCCGAGCGCACGCTCGGCGCAAAACTGCTGAAGATCGTGCCCTGGTCGGACGCCGAACACGGCGGCCGCACGCTCTCGCGGGCCTAGGGCCTGTCCAGCGGACTGGTCACGCCGCGGCCGCCGCGGTTGAGCACGTGGGTGTAGATCATCGTCGTGCTGACATCCGCGTGGCCGAGCAGCTCCTGCACGGTGCGGATGTCGTAGCCGCCCTCCAGCAGGTGGGTGGCGAAGGAATGGCGCAGGGTGTGCGGCGAGACCGGCTTGACGAGGCCCGCCTTCTGCGCCGCCGCCTTCACCGCGCGCTGCACGCGCTTCTCGTCCAGATGGTGCCGGCGCTCCGCGCCCGAGCGCGGGTCCGTCGAAAAGCCGGCGGCGGGAAACACATACTGCCAGCCGAAGGCGCGGGCCGCATTCGGATACTTCACCGCCAGCGCATCGGGCAGCCACACCTCACCCCGGCCGCGCGCGAGGTCCGACTGGTGCACGGCGCGCGCCCTGGCGATCTGCGCGCGCAGCGGCTCGATCAGCCGCTGCGGCACCATGGTGACCCGATCCTTGCCGCCCTTGCCCTCGCGCACCACGATCTCGCCGCGCGCCAGATCGACATCCTTCACGCGCAGGCGCACCCCCTCCATCAGGCGCAGCCCGCTGCCGTAGAGCAGGCTCGCCACCAGGTGCAGCTCCGCCTGGCCTATCCCATCCAGCAGCGCACGGGTCTCCTCGCGCGTGAGCACGGTCGGCAGGCGCGCCGGCTTCTTCGCCCGGGTGATCTCGTCCAGCCAGGGCAGGTCGATCCCCAGCACCTCGCCGTAGAGGAACAGCAGGGCCGAGAGCGCCTGGCTTTGCGTCGAGGCCGCCACGTTGCGCTCCACCGCCAGGCTGGTCAGGAACGCCTCGACCTCGGCCTTGCCCAGGTCGCGCGGGTGGCGCTTGCCATGGAAGAAAATGTAGCGTTTAATCCATCCGACATAAGCCGTTTCGGTACGCAGGCTGTAATGCTTCAGGCGCAGCCGATCCCGCACCTGCGCCAGCAGCCGAGGCGACGACGGAGACTGGCCGCCGGTTCCTTGATCAATGGTTTTATTGGACATGATAAAGGCTGAATTGTGGTAATTGTCGTTACTCTACAATGAGATGTATCAGACCATGATTCCAATGTGTTTGTCCAATATAATTTTATCAAGCCCAATAGCTCCTACTTTACGTTAG
>WYAY01000164.1 GCA_011526165.1 Sulfuritalea sp. | reverse complement strand
CGTCGCGGCGCACCTCGGCCTGGCGCTGCATGATGCGGTGGGCGTAGTAGATCGGCATCGGCATCAGCTGCGGCGTCTCGTTGCAGGCGTAGCCGAACATCAGGCCCTGGTCGCCGGCGCCCTGCTCGAGGTCGAGGCCCTGGCCCTCGTTGACGCCCTGGGCGATGTCGGGCGACTGGGTGTTGATGGCGGCGAGCACGGCGCAGGACTTGTAGTCGAAGCCGATGTCGGAGTTGTCGTAGCCGATGCGCTTGACGGCGTCCTGGGCGATCTCGCGGTAGTTGATGTGCGCCGCGGTGGTGATCTCGCCGGAGATGACGACGAGGCCGGTGGATACCAGCGTCTCGCAGGCGACGCGGGAATGCTTGTCGACGGCCAGGATGGCGTCGAGGACGGAATCGGAAATCTGGTCGGCGACCTTGTCGGGATGGCCTTCGCCGACCGACTCTGAAGTGAAAAGAAATTCTCTGGACATGTGTCCTGCTCCTGATGCGTTATTCCCGGTGCTCCGACGTTACCGGCCCCGGGAAGACGAGCAGGTGACGCTTTAGCAGTATTTAGGTGGCCGCCCTGCAAGTTGTCCTGGGGAACTCGTGAAGTCCCGTTAACTCGGCGGAAACGCAATTATAATTTTCGACCCTTGCCGGGTCAAACCAAGGTATTTTTGCCGAATGTCATTGCTTTTCCGCCTGCTGGGCCGCCTTCCCCTCCGCCTGCTGCATGCCCTCGGCGCCCTCTTCGGCTGGGCCGCCTGGCTCGCCTCGCCCACCTACCGGCGCCACACGCAGGAAAACCTGGCGCTGGCCTATGGCCCTGCCGAGGCCGCAGCCATCCTGCCGGCCGCGGTGGCCCACGCCGGCCGCGGCGTGCTGGAACTGCCGTACTTGTGGATGCGGCCGAAAGCCGAGGTGCTCGGGCTGGTGAGGGAGGCCACCGGCTGGGAACTGGTCGAGGCCGCCCTGCAACGCGGCGACGGCCTGCTCTTCTTCACGCCCCACCTGGGCTGCTTCGAAATCACCGCCCAGTACATTGCCGTGCGCACGCCGATCACGGTGCTCTACCGCCGGCCGAAGCAGGCCTGGCTGCAGCCGTTCATCGAAAGCGGACGCGGCGGCAGCGCCCATCTCCACCTGGCGCCGGCGGACCTGTCCGGCGTGCGCCTGCTGCTGAAGGCACTCAAGCGCCACGAGGCGGTGGGCATGCTGCCCGACCAGGTGCCGGGCATGGGCGAGGGCCAGTGGGCGGACTTCTTCGGCCGGCCGGCCTACACCATGACCCTGGGGGCGCGGCTGAGCGAGACGGGCCGGACGACGGTGCTGCTGGTCTACGCCGAGCGCCTGCCGGGCGGTCGCGGCTACAACCTGCGCTTTTCCGCGCCGACGCAGCCGATCGCCGGCACGCAGGCAGAGCGCGTGGCGGCGATCAACCGGGCGCTGGAAGACCTCATCCGCAGCTGTCCGCAGCAATACCTCTGGGGCTACAACCGCTACAAGGCGCCGCGCGGCGCGGAGCCGCCGCCATGCTGACCAGGCTCGGGCTGGCCCTCATCTGGCTGCTGCATTTCCTGCCGCTGAAGCGGCTGGCGCCGGTGGGCGAGCTGTTCGGCGGCCTCCTCTACGCCTTCGGCCGCGAGCGCCGCCACGTCGCGCTGACCAACCTGCGCCTGTGCTATCCGCAGATGCCTGAAGGCGAGCGCGAGGCGCTGGCGCGGGCGCACTTCCGCGCCTTCGGCCGCAGTTTCCTCGAGCGGGGGCTGCTCTGGTGGTCGCCGCCGGAGGAAATCCGCCGCCTGGTGCGTGTCGAGGGGATTGAGCGCGTGCGCGCCCTCGCCGGCCGGCCGGTGATCCTCTTCGTGCCGCACTTCGTCGGCCTCGACATGGGCTGGACGCGGCTCACCCTCGAGCTCGACATGGTGAGCATTTACGCCCAGCAGAAGAATTTCTATTTCAATGCCGCGCTCCACAAGGGGCGGCTGCGCTTCGGGCACTCGAAACTGCTCTCGCGCCAGGAGGGCGTGCGCCAGGCCATCCGCGGCATGAAGGCCGGCCGGCCCTTCTACTACCTGCCGGACATGGACTACGGCCAGCGCGACACCATTTTCGTGCCCTTCTTCAATGTCCCGGCGGCGACCATCACCGGCCTGTCGCGCCTGTCGCGCATGACCGGCGCCAGGGTCGTGCCCTGCATCACGCGCATGCTGCCGGGCGGCGACGGCTACGTCGTCGAGCTGGGCGAGCCGTGGGCGGACTATCCCGGCGAGAGCATCGAGGCCGACACGCTGCGCATGAACGCCTGGATCGAGCAGCGCATCGCCGAGATGCCCGAGCAGTATTACTGGGTGCACAAGCGCTTCAAGACGCGGCCGAAGGGCGAGAAGAAGCCGTATTGAGCATCGCCTCATAGTAAGATTGCGGAATGTTCCGCAACCCCGATCCCGAGCAGATCTGCGCCCTGTTGCGCGAGGTGAAGACCATCGCCGTCGTCGGCCTGTCGCCGAATCCCGCCCGCCCCGCCTTCCGCATCGCCCGCGCCCTGCAGGGCTTCGGCTACCGCGTCATCCCGGTGCGGCCGAAGGTGGAGTCGGTGCTGGGCGAAAAGGCCTACGGCTCGCTCGCCGAAGTGCCGGAGAAGATCGACCTGGTGGACGTCTTCCGTTCGCCCGAGCATGTCGGGCCGATCGTCGACGAATGCCTGCGCCTGGGCCTGAAGCGCCTCTGGCTGCAGGACGGCGTCGTCAACGAGGAGGCCGCAGAAAGGGCGGTCTCCGGCGGCATGGCGGTGGTGATGGACCGCTGCATCTGGCGCGACTACACCGGTCTGTGCGCCGAGGTGGCCGATGCGGGTTAAGTTCACCAAGATGCACGGTCTCGGCAACGATTTCGTCGTGCTCGACGCCGTCACGCAGGACATCGATCTCACGCCCGGACAGGCGCGCTTCCTCGCCGACCGCCACTTCGGCGTCGGCTGCGACCAGATCCTCGTCGTCGAGAAAACGGCGCGACCGGAGGCCGACTTCCGCTACCGCATCTTCAACGCCGACGGCGGCGAGGTCGAGCAGTGCGGCAACGGCGCACGCTGCTTCGTGCGCTTCGTGCACGAAAAGGGCCTGACGGCGAAGCGCGCCATCCGCGTCGAGACGAAAGGCGGCCTCATCGAGCCGCGCCTCGAGGACGACGGCCTCGTCACGGTGGACATGGGCGTGCCGCGCTTCGAACCCTCACACGTGCCCTTCGTAGCCGAGAGTGACGCACTGGTGCAGCCGCTGCGCGTCGGCGAGGAGACGGTGGAGATCACCGCCTTGTCGATGGGCAATCCGCACGCCGTCCAGGTGGTGGCGAGCGTCGACGCTGCTCCGGTCGCCGCACAGGGTCCGCTGATCGAGAACCATCCGCGCTTTCCTCAGCGGGTGAACGCCGGCTTCATGCAGGTGGTGGACCGCCACGCGATCCGGCTGCGCGTCTTCGAGCGCGGCGCCGGCGAGACGCTGGCCTGCGGCACCGGCGCCTGCGCCGCCGTCGTCGCCGGCATCGCGCGCGGCCTGCTCGACTCGCCGGTGCAGGTGTCGACGCGCGGCGGCGAGCTCGCCATTGCCTGGGACGGACCGGGGCAGCCGGTGCGGATGACCGGCCCGGCGGTGACGGTGTTCGACAGCGAAATAGATATCTGAAAGGGAGAGTAATGAAGGCCGACGAAATCGCCCGCTACCTGCAGGACCATCCGAAGTTCTTCGAGGAGTACGCCGAGCTGCTGGCGCAGCTCTACATCCCGCATCCGCACGGCGGACGCGCCATCTCCATCACCGAACGGCAGATTCTGACGCTGCGCGATAAAGCCAAGCTGCTCGAGGGCAAGCTGGGCGAGCTGATCCGCTTCGGCGAGGAAAACGACGCCATCGGAGAGAAGGTGCACCGGCTGGCGACGGCCCTCGCCGGCGCGCGCGACTTCGCCGCGGTGCGGCAGGCGCTGCTCACCAACCTGGGCGAGGACTTCGCCGTGCCGCACGTCGCCTTCCGCCTGTGGAATGTGCCGGCGCAGGCCGGGGCGACGGAGTTCGCCGAGGTGAATGAACAGACGCGCATCTTCGCGGCAGGCCTGGCGCATCCCTTCTGCGGCGCCAATGCCGGCTTCGAGGCAGCCGCCTGGTTCGGCGAAGCCGGCGGGCAGGTGCGCTCGGTGGCGCTGGTGGCCCTGCGGCGCGACGCCGAGACGGTCGGCCTGCTGGCGCTCGGCTCCGAGGACGTGCAGCGCTTCTATCCCGAGATGGGCACGCTGTATCTCGGCCACATCGGTGAGCTGGCCAGCGCGGCCTTGCTGAGAACCCTGGAGTAGCGGTGGCGGATCTGGCGGGCGAGGAGGCAAAGACGGCTGCGGCCGCCTGGCTCGACGAGCTGGCCCACCAGCGCCGCGCCAGCCCGCTCACGCTCGAAGGCTACGGCCACGATCTCGCCGCCCTGCTGGAATTGGCCGGCACCGTGCCGCTCGACAAGCTCAAGCACCATGACATCCGCCGCTTCGTCGCCCAGCTGCATGCGCGCGGGCTGTCGGGCCGTTCGCTGGCGCGCGTGCTGTCGGCCTGGCGCGGCTTCTTCAACTGGCTGGCGAAGCACCGCGGCCTGGAACAGAACCCCTGCCTCGCCGTGCGCGCGCCGAAATCGAAGAAGGCCCTGCCGTCCGTGCTCTCGCCGGACCAGGCGAATGCGCTGCTGGAAATGGAAGCCGACGGCCTGCTGGAACTGCGCGACAAGGCGATGTTCGAACTGTGCTACTCGTCGGGCCTGCGCCTGGCCGAGCTGGCGGGCCTCGACTGCAACATGGCGCAGGACCTGGCGGCGGGCGAGGTGACCGTGACCGGCAAGCGCGCCAAGACGCGCACGGTGCCGGTGGGCGCGAAGGCGCGCGCGGCGCTGGCGGCCTGGCTGGCGCGCCGCGGCGAAGTTGCCGCCGCCGACTGTCCGGCGCTGTTCGTCAGCCGCAACGGCTCGCGCCTGTCGATGCGCATGGTCCAGCTGCGGCTCGCTCGCTGGGCGAAGAAGGCCGGCCTCGGCGCCCACGTGCACCCGCACATGCTGCGCCACTCCTTCGCCTCGCACGTGCTGCAGTCCTCCGGCGACCTGCGCGCCGTGCAGGAAATGCTCGGCCATTCCAGCATCGGCACGACGCAGGTGTATACCCATCTCGACTTCATGCATCTGGCGAAGGTCTACGACGCCGCACACCCCAGGGCAAAGAAGAAGTGAACGCAGCGACGCCCGTTCGCCGATGGCTGGTCGAGGCCGCGCAGCGCATCGACGCGGCGCTGGGGCCGGCGCGCGTGGCGCGCGTCGTGCTGCCGCCGCTCGTCGACAAGCCGGGCAGGGAGGGCGAGTTTTGCGCCGTGCAGCTCGACTGCGGCAGCGTCGGCCTGGCCTTCACGCTGCTCGGCGACACGCTGGCCGCGCTGCATGCGCGCGGCGCGGATTCAGGCCGCGCGGCGACGGATCTGGTGCGCGGCTACGCGGAAGGCGACGCTGCTGCGCGCGCCCTCGGGCTGGCGACGGTGAATGCCCTGACGCGGCGCCTCTACGACCGCGCCGGCTTCGTGCCGGACGATTCGGTCGACTCCTTCGGCTCGCTCGGGCTGAAGGCCGGCGACCGCCTCGGCATGGTCGGCCATTTCACGCCGCTGATCGCGCAGGCGCGGGCGCTGGGCATTCCCATCACCGTGCTGGAGCTGAAGGCCGAACTGGTGCGCGAGGAGCCGGGGCTCGTCGTCACGCTCGATGCGCAGCGCCTCGCCGGCTGCAACAAGCTCGTGTCGACCAGCACGCTGCTGCTCAACGATACCTTCGAGCAGGTGGCCGCGCTCTGGAAGGACAAGGCGGCGGTCGCCATCGTCGGCCCCTCGGCCGGCTGCCCGCCCGACCCGCTCTTCGCCGCCGGCGTCACGGCGGTGGGCGCGGCCTGGGTGGCGGATGCCGAGGCCTTTCTCGCCCGCGTCGCCGCCGGCGAGAAGTGGGGCGCGGCCTCGCGCAAGGTGACCCTCGTGCCGCAGCATTACCCGGGGCTCGATGCCCTGCTTGACCAGGCCCGATAGCCATGGCCGAACTCATTCTGCAGCCGGGCAAGGAGCGCGCCGTGATGCGCCGCCATCCCTGGATCTTCGAGGGTGCGGTGGCGCACCTGAAGGGACGCGCCCGCGCCGGCGACACGGTGGACGTCCTCGCCGACAATGGCCGGCCGCTGGGGCGTGCCGCCTTCAGCCCGCACTCGCAGATCCGCGCGCGGATGTGGTCGTTCGATCCGGAAGAGACCATCGACCACGCCTTCTTCAAGCGGCGCGTCGCCGCCGCCGTCGCCGCGCGCGCGGCGCTGCCGGAACTGCGCGAGCAGCAGGGCCTGCGCCTGGTCCACGGCGAATCCGACGGCCTGCCCGGCGTCATCGCCGACCGCTACGGCGACACGCTGGTGCTGCAGCTGAACAGCGCCGGGGCGGAGAAGTGGCGCGACGCCCTCGCCGACGCGCTGCTGCAGGCGAGCGGCTGCAGGCGCGTCTTCGAGCGCTCCGACGCCGATGTGCGCGGGCTGGAAGGGCTGGAGGCGCGCACCGGTCCCCTGCGCGGCGAGGATCGCGACGGGCCGGACGAAATCGTCATCGAGGAGCACGGCATCCGGCTGGCGGTCGACATCCGCGGCGGCCACAAGACCGGCTTCTATCTCGACCAGCGCGAGAACCGCCTGCTCGTGCGCCGGCTCGCGGCGGGCCGCAAGGTGCTCAACTGCTTCTGCTACACCGGCGGCTTCAGCCTGCAGGCGCTGGCCGGCGGCGCGGCGCAGGTGCTCTCCATCGACAGCTCGGGCCCGGCGCTGGCGGGCGCGCGGCGCAACCTGGCGCTGAATCCGCAGCTCGACGCCGCGCGCGCCGAGTGGCGCGACGCCGATGTCTTCGAGGAGCTGCGCGCGCTGAAGAAGGCCGGCGCGCGCTTCGACCTGATCGTCCTCGACCCGCCCAAGTTCGCGCCGTCGGCGGCCCACGCCGATCGCGCGGCGCGCGCCTACAAGGACATCAACCTGCTCGGCTTCCGCCTGCTCAATCCGGGCGGCCTGTTGATGAGCTATTCCTGCTCCGGCGGCATCGGCCTGGAACTTTTCCAGAAGATCGTCGCCGGCGCGGCCAGCGATGCCGGCGCGGAGGCGCGCATCCTGCGGCGCCTCTCGGCGGCGCCCGATCATCCGGTGGCGCTGACCTTCCCGGAAGGCGAATACCTGAAGGGCCTGCTCTGCCAGGCCGTATAATGCGCGCCTCATGACCTTCGCCCGCAAGCTGATCGCCGTCCTTGCCGTGCTGTGCCTGTTCGGTGCGCAGCAGACGGCGTTCGCCCACTGGGCGGCGCACCTCGGCGCGCATGCCGAGGCCGGCATGGAAGCGCCCGACGGCGAGCATGCCGCCGCGACGGTGCTCGGCCAGGCCTGCAGCGCTTGCGCCGCCTTCGCCGGCCTCGATGCCGCCTTCGCCGGCGGCGTGCCGCCCCTCGCGGCATCGTCGTCCTTCGCCGCGCCCGCCCGACCGGCGCCGCCGGAAAAGTCAGTCCCCGCAGTACGGCGCTACGACTCCCGCGCCCCGCCCGCCGTTCTCTGAAGCACCGGAATAACGATCGCACCGCCGCGCCGGGCGCGGCGGCTGTCCATTCGCTTTGGAGAAAACACCATGCAACGCATCGCTTTGCTCGTCGCCGCGGCGACGATGGCGCTGCCGGCCGTCGCCGGCGAGGAAGACCTGAAAGCCCTGCGCGAGGAAGTCGCGCAGATGAAGCAAGCCTACGAGTCGCGCATCGCGTCGCTCGAGCAGCGGCTCGCCGCCGCCGAGTCGGCGCCCGCAAAAAGTCAGTCGCCGCAGGACGGCGGTAGGCGCGGCGCTGCTGCGGCCGACGGCTTCAACCCGGAAGTCTCGCTCATCCTGCAGGGCCAGTACCGCCGCATGAAGGAGGTGTCGGAGCGCAGCATCACCGGCACCTGGCCGGCCGGCGGCCACGACCACGGCGGAGACGAACGCGGCTTCACGCTGAACCATTCCGAGCTGGTGGTCTCGGCCAACGTCAATCCCTATTTCCGCGGCCTGATGAACGTGGCGCTGAAGGATGGCGAAGCCGAGGTCGAGGAAGCGTATTTCCAGACCCTGGGACTGGGCCAGGGCTTCACCCTGAAGGGCGGCCGCTTCCTTTCCGGCATCGGCTATATCAACGAGCAGCATCCCCATGCCTGGGACTTCGCCGACGCGCCGCTCATGAGCAAGGCGCTGTTCGGCGAGCACTACGGCCAGGACGGCCTGCAGCTGAAGTGGGTGGCGCCGACCGACCTGTTCATGGAGTTCGGCGCCGAGATCGGCCGCGGCGCCGGTTTTCCCGGCACCGACCGCAACAAGAATTCCGCCGGCGCCGGCGCGCTGTTCGCGCATGTCGGCGGCGACGTCGGCCGCTCGCACGCCTGGCGCGCCGGGCTGTCCTGGCTGACGACGCGGGCGAACGACCGCGAGGCGCATTTCGAGGACACCGATGCCGCCGGCCCGAACGAGGTGGAAGGGCTGTTCACCGGCCGCAGCCGCACCGTGGTGGCCGACTTCGTCTGGAAGTGGGCGCCGGAGGGCAATCCGAAGGAGCGCAACCTCAAGCTGCAGGCGGAAGTGTTCCGCCGCACGGAGCACGGCGACCTCGCCTGCGCCTCGGATGTCGCGACTTCGCCCTGCGTCGGCGGCCTCGGCCTGGGCAATCTGCGCTCCGCGCAAACCGGCGGTTACGCGCAGGCGGTGTGGCAGTTCATGCCGCGCTGGCGCGTCGGCTACCGCTACGACTGGCTCAACGCCGGCTCGAAGCGCTACGACCCGGCCACGGTGTTCGCCGCGCTCGATCCTGCCAACGCCTATTTCACCCGCCACCGGCCGCAGCGCCACACGCTGATGGCCGACTGGTCGCAGGACGAGTTTTCGCGCCTGCGGTTGCAGTTCGCCAGGGACCGCTCGATGCAGGGCGTCAGCGACAACCAGGTGACGCTGCAGTACATCATGAGCCTGGGCGCGCATGGCGCGCACAAGTTCTGAGGAGAAGAACATGAAAAAATTCCTTCTGCTGTTCCTGTTGGCGGCGGCACTGCCCGTGCGCGCCGAGCTGCGCATCTTCGCCTGCGAGCCGGAATGGGCGGCCTTGGCGAAGGAGCTGGGCGGCGACAGGGTCAATGTCTACGCGGCGACGCACGCCCTGCAGGATCCGCATCGTGTCGAGGCGCGGCCCTCGCTGATCGCCCGCGCGCGCAGCGCACGACTGGCGGTGTGCACCGGTGCCGAGCTCGAAGCGGGCTGGCTGCCGCCGGTGCTGCGCGAGTCGGGCAACGCCGGCGTGCAGCCGGGGCGGCCGGGCTATTTCGAGGCGGCGCAGTTCGTCGCGCGGCTGGAGATCCCGGCGAAACTCGACCGCAGCGAGGGCGACGTGCATGCCGCAGGCAATCCGCACATCCAGCTCGATCCGCGCAACCTGCTCGCCGTCGCCGCGCCGCTGGCACAGCGCATGGGCGAGCTGGACGCGGCCAACGCCGGCTTCTACGCCGAACGACAGCGGGCCTTCGCCGAGAGGATGCGCGCCGCCATCGCGCGCTGGGAGCGGGAGGCGGCGCCGCTGCGCGGCCTGCGCGTCATCGCCCAGCACAGGAGCTTCAGCTATCTGTTCCACTGGCTCGGCATCGTCGAGGCCGGCACGCTGGAGCCGAAGCCCGGCATCGAGCCGGGCAGCGCCCACCTGGCGCAGCTCCTCGCGCAGGCGAAGGCGCAGCAGACGAAGCTGATCGTGCGCACGCCCTTCGACTCGCCGCGGGCCGGCGAGTGGCTGGCCGAGCGCGCCGGTCTGCGTCTGGCGACGCTGCCGTTCACCGTCGGCGGCAGCGCGCGGGCGCAGGATCTCTTCGGCCTCTTCGACGACACCTTGGCGAAACTCAAGGAGTAGACCGCATGGAAGAATTCGCCGCGCAGATCGACCTGCTCTGGCCGGCCTTCGCCGCCGGCCTGATCGTGCTGGCCACCCACGTGCCGCTGGGCATCCAGGTGCTCTCGCGCGGCATCATCTTCATCGACCTGGCGGTGGCGCAGGTGGCGGGTCTGGGCGCCGTCGCCGCGCACCTGTCCGGACGCGGCGATGCGCCAGGGATCGTGCAGGGCGCCGCCGTCGGCGCGGCGCTGCTGGCGGCGCTGCTGCTGCGATGGAGCGAGCGGCGCTGGCCGCAACTGCAGGAAGCGCTGATCGGCCTGCTCTTCGTGCTGGCGGCGAGCGGCACGGTGCTGCTGCTGGCGAGGGACGCCCATGGCAGCGAGCACCTGCGCGATCTCCTCGTCGGCCAGATGCTGTGGGTGTCGCGGGATCAGCTCGCTTTGGCGGCAGCGGTGAGCGCCGCGCTGCTGGCCGGCTGGGCCCTGCTCGGCCGGGGCGGCGGCCTGGCGTTTTACATGCTGTTCTCGATTGCCGTAACTGTTTCCGTCCAGCTGGTCGGGGTGTATCTGGTTTTCGCCAGCCTGATCGTGCCGGCGCTGGCCAGTCACGGCATGCGGCGGCGCTTGGCGGCCGGGTTCGCTGTCGGCGCAGCCGGCTATGCGGCCGGGCTCCTCGTTTCGGCCTGGACGGACCTGCCGGCCGGCGCCGCCAGCGTCTGGATGCTGGCGGCCAGCGGGCTGATTTTTGCGATTTTCCGTTCAAGCGTTGCGCCGACTCGGCCGTTATGCTAAAAGCGATGTGCTTGAGGCCGTTTGGCCGGCCGGACTGACAAGCCGGCTTTTGACCTTCCCGACAGATAACCGTGGTTTTCTCACTTTTCGGCAAGAAACCCCAGCCGGAGCCGGCCAAGCCGGCGGCGAAAAAGACGCCGTCGGTGCCCGCACCGGCGCCGGTTCGTCCGGGCGCACCCAAGCCCGCACCGGAGCCGAAGGAGGAACTGGAATCCCTCGATTTCACCGCGCCCGGCGCGATCGAGGTGCACGAGGAGGACCACCCCGGGCATTTCGAGATCCGCGAAAGCTCGGCGTCCACCCATCCAGTCGCCGAGGAGGCCGCCATTCTGTTCGCCAACGGCCAGGACGAAGCGGCCCTGGCGACGCTGGAAGCCGCTGTCAGTGCCGACGGCCTCGGTGCGGCAGCCGGACAGGTGTGGGCGATGCTGTTCGATCTCTACCAGCTCATGGGCAAGCGCGAGCTGTTCGACAAGCGCGCCCTCGAGTATTCGATGAAATACGAGAAGTCGCCGCCGACCTGGATCGAGCCGGCGAAGCAGAGCCTCGGGCCGGCGCTGACCACCGGCGGCACGGCCTTCGTGGCCTTCTCCGGCATGCTCGACGAAGGCGCCGACAAGACGGTCAAGCAGCTCGAGAAAATCATTTCCGGCAATCCGATGGCCCGCGTCGAGTTCGGCAAGCTGCAGAACGTCGACCCGCTCGGCGCCGAAATCCTGCTGAAGGCGATGAAGGCCGCGCGCAAGGCCAAGTGCGAGTTGGTCATGAGCGGCGCCGAGAAGCTGGCCGAACTGCTGAAGGGCAAGCTCGAGGTCGGCAAGCGCGAGGACGAGCCGATCTGGATGCTGCTGCTGGAGCTCTATCAGCACATGGCGCAGCAGGATCCTTTCGAGGAGTGGGCGGTGAACTACGCCGTCACCTTCGAAGTGTCGCCGCCCTCCTGGGAAAACCGGCCGCCGCCGAAGAAGCCGGCCGCCGTGCCGGTGCAATCCGAAATGCCGGACGAGCCGGATGCCTTCAGACTGGCCGGCGAGATGTACAGCGCCGGCTCCGATGCCTTCAGGCAATTGATCGACTATGCCGGCGGGCGCGAGCAGGTGCTGATCGACTGCAGTGCGCTCAAGCGCATGGATTTCGTCAGCGCCGGCCTCTTCCTCAACACCCTCACCAACCTGCAGATCGGCGGCTGCAGCGTGACGATCCACGATCCCAACCACCTGCTGTACGCCCTGTTCGGCGTGCTCGGCATCAACCAGGTGGCGCACGTCGAGCAGCGAAAGTTCTGACGCTTCCCTTCCCCGTTTCAGCGCATTCCTATCGGGCAGCCCCATGGAGCAATATCACGGCACCACCATCCTTTCCGTGCGCCGCGGCGCCAGCGTCGCCCTTGGCGGCGACGGCCAGGTGACGCTCGGCAACATCGTCGTCAAGGCCAGCGCGCGCAAGGTGCGCCGGCTCTACCAGGAGAAAATCCTGGCCGGCTTCGCCGGCGGCACCGCTGACGCCTTCACGCTGTTCGAGCGCTTCGAGGCCAAGCTGGAAAAGCACCAGGGCAACCTGTTGCGCGGCGCCGTCGAGCTGGCCAAGGACTGGCGCACCGACCGCATCCTGCGCCGGTTGGAGGCGATGCTGGCGGTGGCCGACCGACAATCGTCGCTGATCATCACCGGCAACGGCGACGTGCTCGAACCCGAGCAGGGCATCGTCGCCATCGGCAGCGGCGGCCCCTACGCGCAGGCGGCGGCGCGCGCCCTGCTGGAGAACACCGAGCTGACGCCGGAAGAGATCGTCAAGAAGGCGCTGACCGTCGCCGGCGACCTGTGCATCTACACCAACCAGAGCCACGTCATCGAGGTATTGGAATGAGCACGATGACGCCGCAGGAAATTGTCCATGAGCTGGACAAGAACATCGTCGGGCAGGGGCGCGCCAAGCGGGCGGTGGCCATCGCCCTGCGCAATCGCTGGCGCCGCGCCCAGGTGGCCGAGCCGCTGCGCTCGGAGATCACGCCGAAGAACATCCTCATGATCGGCCCCACCGGCGTCGGCAAGACCGAGATCGCGCGCCGCCTGGCGCGGCTGGCCAGCGCGCCCTTCATCAAGATCGAGGCGACCAAGTTCACCGAGGTCGGCTACGTCGGCCGCGACGTCGACACCATCGTGCGCGACCTCGTCGAGATCGCCATCAAGGACGGCCGCGAGGCGGCCATGCGCGACGTGCGCGACCGCGCCATGGACGCCGCCGAGGATCGCGTGCTCGACGTGCTGCTGCCGCCGGCGCGCAGCACCGGCTTCCATGGCGATGCCGAAGCCACGGAGGAAACCGCCACGCGACAGAAATTCCGCAAGAAGCTGCGCGAGGGCGAACTCGATGCGCGCGAGATCGAGATCGAGGTGGCGGCGCCCGCCGCGCAGATGGAGATCCTCGCCCCGCCCGGCATGGAGGAGCTGACCTCGCAGATCCAGGGCATGTTCCAGAACCTCGGCGGCAGCAAGCGCAAGACGCGGAAGATGAGCATCAGGGAGGCGCTCAAGGCGATTGCCGACGAGGAGGCCGCAAGGCTGGTGAACGACGAGGAGATCAAGTTCGCTGCCGTGCAGTCGGTGGAGCAGAACGGCATCGTGTTCCTGGACGAGATAGACAAGATCGCGTCGCGGTCGGAGATGCACGGCGCCGACGTCTCGCGCCAGGGCGTGCAGCGCGACCTGCTGCCGCTGGTCGAGGGCACCACCATCGCCACCAAGTACGGCATGGTGAAGACCGACCACATCCTCTTCATCGGCAGCGGCGCCTTCCACCTGTCGAAGCCCTCCGACCTGATCCCGGAACTGCAGGGCCGCTTCCCCATCCGCGTCGAGCTGGATTCGCTTTCGGTGGAGGATTTCGAGCAGATCCTCACCGGCACCGACGCCTGCCTGACGCGCCAGTACGAGGCGCTGCT
>WYAY01000163.1 GCA_011526165.1 Sulfuritalea sp. | reverse complement strand
TTCGCCGTCGCGCAGCTGTTCTACGGCCCGGTGTCGGACCGCTACGGCCGCCGGCCGGCGCTGTTGTTCGGCCTGGTGCTGTATCTCGCCTCGTCCGTCGCCTGCATGCTGGCGACGAGCGTGGATGCGCTCATCGCCGCGCGTTTTTTCCAGGCGCTCGGCGCCTGCGCCGGGCCGGTGCTCGGACGCACCATCGTGCGCGACGTCTATGGGCCGGTGCAGGCGGCCCGCGTGCTGGCCTACATCAGCGGCGCCATGGCGGTCGCGCCGATGCTCGGCCCGGTGCTGGGCGGCTGGCTGACCGAGTGGTTCGGCTGGCGCGCCAACTTCGCCTTGCTGGCCCTCTACGCCGCGGTGCAGACGGCAGTGGTGTTTCGCCTGCTGGGCGAGAGCAACGCCCACAAGGATCCGGCGGCAACGCATCCGCGCCGCATCCTGGGCAACTTCCGCACGCTGCTCTCCGGCGAGCGCTACCCCGGCTATCTGCTCTGCGTGTCGTTCGGCTATGGCGCGCTGTTCTCCTTCATTTCCGGCTCCTCGTTCGTGCTGGTCGGCCTCTACGGCCTCAGCCCGCAGTGGTACGGCGCCAGCTTCGGTTTCGTCGTCACCGGCTACATCGTCGGCACGCTGCTCACGGCGCGCTACACCCTGCAGCTGGGCCCGGCCCGCATGGTGCGCATGGGCGTCCTGTTCGGCGTGGTGCCGGGCACGCTGATGGCCGCGTTGGCGCTGGCCGGGGTGCACAGCCCGTGGGCGATCCTGCTGCCGATGTTCGGCTGCACATTGGCGACCGGCATCGTCATGCCCAACGCCACCGGCGCCGCGCTGGCACCCTATCCGAAAATGGCCGGTTCGGCCTCGGCGCTGATGGGTTTCGTGCAGATGGCGCTGGCGGCGGCGGTAGGCATCGCCGTCGGCCATGCCTACGACGGCAGCGCCGTGCCGATGGCGCTGGGGATCGCGCTGTGCGGCTGGGCGGCGCTGGCGAGTTACTTCTTGCTGGTGCGGCGGGCGGCGCCGGACTGAATACGGCTGCGGATGCGGCCGAGGAGTTTCACCAGGGTTGCGGATTCCTCGGGCGTCATGGCTTCCGCGATGCGCGCCTCGTGCAGCTTGACGCGGCGCTTGAGCTGCTTGAGCAGCTTCTCGCCGGCGGCGGTCAGCACCAGGGCGTTGGAGCGGCGGTCGGTGGGGGAGGCGCGCCGCTCGACCAGGCCGCGCGACTCCAGCTGGTCGATGACGGCCACCATGGTGGAGCGGTCGAGCTGGGTGGCGGCGGCGAGCAGGCTCTGCGTCATGCCCGGGTTGGCGGCGATCAGGACGAGCACGCCGAAGCGTCCGGGCGAGACGTCGTAGTCCTTGAGCTGCGCGGCAAAATCGCCGAAGACCGCCAGCTGGGCCAGGCGCAGCTGGTAGCCGATCAGGCCGGGCAGCAGGTCGAGCTTCAGATCCTGGGCGGCGATCTTCTTTTTCGGGCTCATGCTGGGATGCCAATTGTTGAATGTGGCGTGTATTCTAACCGTTCAGGAGTGCTTGTCATGAAAACTGCCATACCCCTGTGGGAGGTGCCGGCCGTCCCGGTGGCGGGCAGCGAGGCGCGTTTTCCGGTGCGCCGCATCTACTGCGTCGGGCGCAATTACGCCGAGCACGCGCGCGAGATGGGCGCCGACCCGACGCGCGAACCGCCGTTCTTCTTCATGAAGCCGGCCGAGGCCATCGTCACCAGCGGCCGCATGGCCTATCCGCCGATGACCGCCGACCTGCAGCACGAGGTCGAACTGGTGGTGGCGCTGGGCCGCGGCGGCCGCGATATTTCCGCCGCCGGGGCGCTGGAGTGCGTCTTCGGCTACGCCGTCGGACTCGACATGACGCGGCGCGACGTGCAGGCCGAGCTGAAGGCCAAGGGCCGCTCCTGGGAGATGGGCAAGGCCTTCGATGCGTCGGCGCCGATTTCCGCCGTCGTGCCGGCGACGCGCATCGGCCATCCGGATCGCGGCGCCATCGGCCTCAAGGTGAATAGTCAGTCCCGCCAGCACGGCGACCTCGCCGACATGATCTGGCCGGTGGCCGACATCATCGCCAACCTCTCTGCCTACGTGACGCTCCTGCCGGGCGACCTGGTTTTCACCGGCACGCCGGCCGGCGTCGGGCGGGTGGAGCGGGGCGACCGGCTGGAGGGGGAAATCGAAGGGGTGGGTGTCCTGTCGGTGGCGATTGCCTGACCGGAAACGGGCGCCGATCCGAATGTCGCCATGCGATCCGCCGATGGCATGCCGAAGCCGATCATGACGCAAACCGACGGGAGGAAGCCTCATGAATGAAGCTGTTTCCCTGCCGGCTCCGGCCGTGCTGGACGAATGGGTGCGAGAAGCGCGGGCGCGCACGCTGCAGCTGGTGGCGGATCTCGACGACGAGCAGATGTCGGTGCCGCTGGCGGAGAGCGTCAACCCCTTCCTCTGGGAACTGGGACATGTCGCCTTCTTCTACGACGTCTTCCTGCTGCGCCCCCTCGGCGCGCCGGCCTTCCTCCTGCCGGATGCCGAGCACCTCTACAACTCGTTCACGGTCGACCACGACGACCGCTGGGGACTGCCGCTGCCGCCGCGCGGGGCGACGCTCGATTACATGCAGCGGGTGTTCGAGGCGACGCGCGATCGCCTCGGCCGCGGCGCACTCGACGCGCGGAAAGCGTATCTCTATCGGCTCGCGGTGATGCACGAGGACATGCACGGCGAGGCCTTTACCTACATGCGGCAGACGCTCGAGTACCCGGCGCCGCCGCCGCTTGCGGCCCCGCCCAGGGCCGGCGCCCTGCCCGGCGACGCGGCCATACCCGGCGGCGTGTTCCAGCTCGGCGCGGCGACCGACGCGCCGTTCGTCTTCGACAACGAGAAGTGGGCGCATCCGGTCGAGGTGCCGCCCTTCCGCATCGCGCGCGCGCCGGTAACCAACGCCGAATACGCCGCGTTCGTCGAAGCCGGCGGCTACCTCGAGCGCAACCTATGGAGCCGCCAGGGCTGGCTCTGGCGCAGCCGGACCGGGGCCGCCCACCCGCTTTACTGGACGCGGGCCGACGGCGGCTGGCAGCGCCGCCATTTCGACACCCTGGTGCCGCTCGAGCCGCATGCGCCGGTGGCGCATGTCGGCTTCTGGGAGGCCGAGGCGTTCTGCGCCTGGGCCGGACGCCGGCTGCCGAGCGAAGCCGAATGGGAAATGGCCGCCAGCGCCGAGCCGGCACCCGGCGGCATCTCCGCCGGCAAGCGCCGCTATCCCTGGGGGGACGCGCCGCCTGTGGCGGAGCATGCGAACCTGGATGCGCGCTTTTCCGGCTGCGCCGATGTCGCCGCCTTTCCCGCCGGGGACAGTGCCTTCGGCTGCCGCCAGATGCTGGGCAATGTCTGGGAATGGACCGCCTCGCCGTTCTATCCCTATCCCGGCTATGTGGTCGACGCGCCCTACCGCGAATACTCCGCACCCTGGTTCGGCTGTCGCATGGTGCTGAAGGGCGGCGCCTGGGCGACGCGCTCGCGCCTGATCACCAACACCTACCGCAACTTCTTCCTGCCGGCCCGCCGCGACATCTTTGCCGGCTTTCGCACCTGTGCGCGCTAAGCGATTGCGTTGGGTACGCTTGCGGACAAGAGAGGGCGGCCGTCGGCGCCATTCATGGGTCGCCGGCTTTCACGGTAACATGGCGGCCGTAAGGCCATGAACCAGACCAGCCCGAAAAAACAGGTCTTCGAGCACCTCGCCCGCGTCGGCAAGGGACTCGCCCATGCTGCGCGGCTTGACCTGCTGGAGGCGCTGGCGCAGGGCGAGCGCAGCGTGGACGCGCTGGCGAAGACCTGCGGCATGCCGATCTCCAATGCCTCGCACCACCTGCTGATTCTCAAGGACTGCGGCCTGGCCGCCTCGCGCAAGGAGGGCTTGCAGGTGTTCTACCGCCTGGCCGATCCGGAGGTCAACGCAGTGGTGGCCACCGTGCGGCGCATCGCCGAGCGGCAGCTGGCCGAGGTGCAGCGCATCGTGCGCGAGAACTTCGAGTCGCGCGATGCGCTGCAGCCGGTGCGGCGCGATGAACTGCTGAAGATGGCGCGGCGCGGCGAGGCGGTGGTGATCGACGTGCGCCCGGAGGAAGAATACGAGGCCGGCCACATCGCCGGCGCCATCAACGTGCCGATCGAATCCCTGCCGCGCTTCCTGAAAAAGCTGCCCAAGGAGCAGGATGTCGTCGCCTACTGCCGCGGCCCCTACTGCCTGCTCGCCTTCGAGGCGGTGGACAAACTGCGCAAGAAGGGCTTTCGCGCGCGCCGTCTCGAGGACGGCTTTCCCGAGTGGCAGGTCGAGCGCCTGCCCGTCGAGAAGTAGCGACGTCTGCCGGGCCGCCCCAAGGGCGTCGCAGCCAACAACATTGAGCCGCGTAGCGGCGAACACCCGCCACCCCCTTCCCCGGGAAGGGGGCGGGGGGATGGCCTTACTTGACGTCCTTGATGGCGGCCTTCAGGGCGTCAAACTGCGGCTTCGGCTCCTTCGCCATCAGCCGCCCTTCCTGCTTGTGCCTGGCCACGCCCTCGACTTCCAGCATGTCGGCCAGTTCGGTGAAACTGACCATGCCGTTGCCCTTGCCGCCGTCCTCGGCGATCAGCTCGTCGCCGTAATACACCGCCGGCACTTTTGCGCCGGGGCCGGCGAGCGCCTGCGGAATGACCTGCACCGGCAGCACGTAGATGTTGGTCAACTCGGCTGCCACCTGCATGTTGTTGTTGCAGCGCACCCAGGGCGGGTCGCGCACCAGCAGGGTCAGTACTTTCTGGTTGCCGAGCTTGGTCGTGCCGGGCGGTCCGGCCCAGGCGGGCACGGCGCCGCCGGCAAAAGCGGCGGAAAGGGCTATGATCAAAGCAAGCAGTTTGGCGGTTTTCATGGTCTGGTCTCCTCATCCGGCCCGTGCGGGCTCTTGACACTATTCTAGTATTTGTTTGAATATTGGCCAAGGAGGAAGTCGATGTCGATCAGAACGGGTTGGGCGATGCTGGCCTTGGCGCTGGCCCTGCCGTCGGCGGCCGAGGAGCCGGCGCGCCTGACGGGCCACATCCTCGGCCGGCCATGCGCCGAACAGGGCCGCATCGGCGAGTGCCCGCTGAAGTGGGCCGGCGACATGGTGTTCCGCAGCATGACGGGGGAGATCCTGCGCATCGACCTCGCCGCGAGCGGCATCAAGCAGGAGCGCCTGGATGAAGCCTACGGCCTGGAGGTCGAGCTCTACGGCAAGGTCCTGCGCGACGGCAGGGAGGGGCGCGTCGCCGTCTCCCAGCTCAACATCGTCAAGCCGCCGGGCAGCCGCGAATTCTTCAAGGGCTGACTGTGAGTTCGCGTCCCCGGTCCGGGGCCGAAAAAGGACCACCCCGAAAACGTAGTTTCAGAGGAGGCTAATGCCCGCGCCAGCGGGCGTTATGCCGGAACTAAATCGCCGCTTCGCGGCGATCTCCCCTCGAGGGGCCAAGAAACACTCGGGGCGGCCCTTCGTGTTTCTTGCTGGAGAGAAAGCGATGAAGAGGTGGCTAGCCGTCCTGGCGGGACTGACTTTTGCACTGCTGGGTCAGCCGGCCCAGGCGCAGGGCTATGCGCGGCCGGAACTGCTGATCGAGACGGAGGAACTGGCGCGCATCCTCGACCAGAAGAATCTGCGCCTGGTCGACGCCGCCGATGCCGCCACCTACAGGCGCGCCCACCTGCCCGGCGCGGTGAGTCTTCCCTATCTCGAGCTCTCCCGCATCGACGAGCGCCGCGGCACAGGGCAGCCCACCAGCAACTTCGAGGCCGAGCGCCTGTTCGGCGGCGCCGGCATCGAGGCGAACACTCAGGTGGTGGTGTACGACGGCGGCGAGGGCGCGCCGGCCACGGGCGTCTGGTTCGTGCTCGACTTCTTCGGCCACAAGCAGGTGCGCGTGTTGAACGGCGGCTTCCGCAAGTGGCTGAAGGAGGGGCGCCCGGTGACGCAGGAGGTGCCCGTCGTCGAGCGGAAGAAGTTCGTGCCGGCGCCGCAGGCCGGGAAGATTGTCACGCGCGAGTGGGTCAGGCGCAACCTCGGCAGCAAGGGCATCGTGATGGCCGACACGCGTTCCTTCAACGAGTACATCGGCCGCGAGCAGCCGCCGGGCGCGGCGCGCGGCGGCCACATCCCGGGCGCCATCCACCTCGAATGGACGAATTTCTCCGCCGACACCGCTTCCTTCAAGGGCGCCGCCGAGATCGAGGCGGCGCTGAAGGCACGCGGCATCGCGCGCGAGACCAAGGTCGTCACCTACTGCCAGGGTGGGTTGGGCCGCTCCACCGACGTCGCCTTCGCCATGAAGCTGATCGGCTGGGACAACGTCGTCGAGTATCCCGGCTCCTGGGAGGAGTGGTCGGCCGATCCGCGCCTGCCGCTGGAGCGATGAAGCTGCGCGCACTGCTTTTCGGCGCGGTCTTTGTGTTACTCGCCGCCACGGCCTCCGCGGCGAACGAGCTGAAGCCTTATTCGGGGACGGCCGCCGACTTCGCCGCCCAGGACCTGCAGGGCAGGCCGGTGCGCTTCTCGGCCCATCGCGGCAAGGTCGTGCTGCTCAACTTCTGGGCCACCTGGTGCCCGCCCTGCCGCAAGGAGATGCCGGCGATGGAGCGCCTGCACCGTGCCTACCGCGAGCGCGGCCTGGTGGTGCTGGCGGTGTCCGAGGATACCGTGCCGCCCGAGGAGGTGAAGCGCTTCGCCGCACTGCTGGGACTGACTTTCCCGGTCTGGTACGACCGCAGCGGCGAGGCCGGCCGCCAGTACAGGATCCCGGGCGTGCCGGCTTCCTACCTGGTCACGCACGACGGCCAGCTCGCCTGGCGCGTGCTCGGCGAATACGACTGGAGCGGCAAAGAGGCGATCGGCGCCGTCGAGCTGCTGCTCGACGAGGCGGGGAAATAGATGGTCTCGCGGCGCGATTTCCTCAAGAGCGGCGGCGCCTGCGGCCTGATGGCCGGGCTGTCAGACGAACTGCTGGCGCGCATCCGGGACCCGGGCGATCCGTTATCAAGTTACCCCTACCGCGAATGGGAGGACTTCTATCGCAGGGAACTGGCGGATACGCGCGGCAATGCGCAGGGCTATGCCTTCCACTGCTCCAACTGCCAGGGCAATTGCGCTTTCCGCGTGTATGCGAAGGACGGCGTGGTGACGCGCGAGGAGCAGCTCGCCGAATACCCGCAGCTCAACCCGAACCTCCCCGACCCCAATCCGCGCGGCTGCAACAAGGGCACCATCCACTCGCAGGCGATGCATGAGAAGGACCGCCTGCTGCATCCGCTGAAGCGCACCGGCGCGCGCGGTTCGGGCAAGTGGCAGCGCGTCTCCTGGGACGAGGCGCTCGGCGACATCGCCGATAAGCTGGTCGACACGCTGGTGAAGGACGGGCCCGGCGCGATCATGGTCTACGCCGGCACCGGCATCGTCTCGCAGGGCAAGCGCGCCGGGCCGCTTCGGCTGGGCTCCTTGCTCGGCGCGCAGCGCCTGTATCCGTCGAGCGCCGTGGGCGACATGTTCACCGGGGCCAGCCTCGCCTACGGCATCCCTAACGTCGGCACCTCGCTCGATGCCTGGTTCGAGATGGACTACATTGTGCTGTGGAGCTTCAACCCGAACGCCACACGCATCCCCGACGCCCACTACCTGTGGGAGGCGAAGTGGCGCGGCGCGAAAATCGTCGTCATCTCGCCCGACTACAACCCGACGGCCATCCACGCCGACCTGTGGATTCCGATCCAGCCCGGCACCGACAGCTTTTTGGCGATGTCGCTGGTGCAGGTGGTGCTGGCCGAGAAGCTCTACAAGGAAGACTTCATCCGCGAGCAGACCGATCTCACGTTTCTGGTGCGAGAGGACAACGGACAGCTGCTGCGCCTGTCCGACCTGCGCAAGGGCGGGCGCGACGACGTTTTCTACTGCTGGGACGAGGCGGGCGGCAGGCATCAGGCCATGCCCGGCACGCGCGGCCACTTCCGCAAGACGCTGCGGCTGGGTGCGCTGAAACCGGCGCTGACCGGCCGCTACGAGGTGAAGGGCGCCGACGGCAGGACGATCCCCGTCACCACGGTGTTCGAGAAGGTGCGCGCCGAGGCGATGAAGTTCGCGCCCGAGGCGACGCAGAAGCACACCGGCGTCCACCCCGACGTGGCGCGGCGCCTCGCGCGCGAGTACGCGGCGGCGCACGACCCGGGGCTGACCATCGGCTTTTCGCTGCACAAGTACGCCTGGGGGATACTGGCCTGCTGGGGCCAGGCGCTGTTCTGCGCGCTGACCGGCCACGACGTGGTGGACACCGAGCACCAGTGGAGCCTGGGCGGCATCGGCCCGCTCTCGAACCCGAAACCGGCGCGCTTCGGCTCCGGCTTCCAGGGCGAGTGGATGGCCGGGCGCATGTGGGAGACCTTCCGCCGCCACTATGGCAACGGGCCGGAGTTCGCCCGCCGCGCCGGCCTGGCGCCCGAGGAACTGGTGAAGCTGGCCGAAACGGCGCGCGAGAAGAAGTGGACCGCCTACCACGGCCAGCCGAAGGTGCGCCTGCTCTTCGCCGAGAATATCTTCCGCCGCAACAAGTCGACCGCGCACTACCGCAAGGCGGTGCTGGACGCCACCGAGCTCTACGTCAACGTCAACTTCCGCATGGACTCCTCGGCCGAGTTCGCCGACTACGTGCTGCCGGCGACCAGCCACTACGAGGCCTGGGACATCCGCGGCGAGGTCGGCTACCACCGCTACGCCAACCTGACCATGCCGCCGCCGGGCCTGAAGCCGATCGGCGAGGCAAAGTCCGAGTGGGAGATCTGCCGCCTGCTGGCGGAGAAGATCCAGGAAACGGCGAAGCGCCGCGGCGTAGGCCCCATCCCCGACCCGGAATTCACCGTCGAGCGGCAGGGCAGGAAGGAACCGGTCACGCGCGACCTCGACATCCTGCTCGACGAGTTCACCCTGCTGGGCCGCGTGAACACCGACCAGGACGTGGTGAAGTGGCTGATCGAGAACGTGCCGGCCTTCCAGCCGTGGACGTTCGAGGACGTCGTGCGGAACGGTTACCTCACGCTCAACACCAATGCCGGCCTCACCTCGCCGCTCTACCATGACAAGCCCTACCGCTCCTTCGAGGAGCAGTTCCATCTCAAGAAGCCGTATCCGACGCTCTCCGGCCGCCAGCAGTTCTACGTCGACCAGGAGGTGTTCCTCAGGCTGAAATGCGCCGTGCCGACGGCGCGCGAGCCGCTCGCCCCGGCGAAGTTCCCGCTGAAGTTCTATTCGCCGCACACGCGCTGGGGCATCCACTCCACCTGGCGCACGAACAAGCACATGCTGCGCCAGCAGCGCGGCGTGCCGCACGTAAACCTCAACCCGCAGGACGCCGCCGCGCGCGGCATCCGCGACGGCGACACGGTGCGCGTGTTCAACGACGTCGGCGCCTTCCGCGCCATGGCCAAGCTGATGCCGGGCGTGCGCCCGGGCACGCTGACGATGGACCACGCCTGGGAGCCGCACCAGTTCGTCAAGCGCCTCGGCATGGACGAGCCGGTGGCCGGCCTCGTCTCGCCGCTGGAGCTCGCCGGCGGCTGGGGGCATCTCGTGTTCGGCGCCGAATGGGACGGCAACCAGCTCGCCTACGAGTCGTCGGTCGACGTCACAAAGGTCAAGGGGTAAGGCATGTCCAGACGCCAGCTCGCCATGGTCATGGACCTCAACAAGTGCATCGGCTGCCAGACCTGCACTTCGGCCTGCAAGACGCAGTGGACCAACCGCAACGGCCGCGACTATATGTACTGGAACAACGTCGAGACCCATCCCGGCCGCGGCTATCCGCGCGACTGGCGCAAGTCCGGCGGCGGCTTCGACGTGGCGGGCAAGGTGAAGGAAGGGCGCATCCCGAACCTCGCGCACGACTACGGCGTGCCCTTCGACCTCAACTACGCGAAGGCGCTGAATGCGCAGGGGGCGCAGGACCCGCACAACGATGCCGAGCACCCCAAGGGTGCTTCCTTCGGGGCGCCGCCGCACCTGCAGCCCCTGACTCCGCCCACCTTCGGCCCGGGCTGGGACGAGGACGCCGGCGCCGGCGAGTATCCGAACACACACTTTTTCTACCTGCCGCGCATCTGCAACCACTGCTCGAATCCGGCCTGCCTCGCCGCCTGCCCGCGCGGCGCCATCTACAAGCGCGAGGAGGACGGCATCGTGCTGGTCGACCAGGAACGCTGCCGCGGCTACCAGCACTGCGTCGGCGCCTGCCCCTACAAGAAGGTGTACTTCAACCCGATGTTCCGCCGCTCGGAGAAATGCATCTTCTGCTATCCGCGCATCGAGCAGGGCCTGGCGCCGGCCTGCGCGCGCCAGTGCGCCGGCCGCATCCGTTTCGTCAGCTTCCTCGACGACGAGGACGGGCCGGTGCACAAGCTGGTGACGAAGTGGAAAGTGGCGCTGCCGCTGCACGCCGAGTTCGGCACGCAGCCCAACGTCTATTACGTGCCGCCGCTCTCGCCCGACAAGCTCGACGCGCAAGGCCGGCCGACCGGCGAGCGGCGCATCCCCGACACCTTCCTCGTCGAGCTGTTCGGGCCGCGCGTGCCGGACGTGCTGAAACTGTTGCAAGCGGAACGCGAAAAGAAACGGCGCGGCGAGGCCTCGGAACTGATGGACCTCCTCATCGCCTATCGGCACGAGGAGATGTTCCGCATTCCCGTCGCCGAGGTGAAGCGATGAGCCCACCCCGAAATCGCCGCTGCGCGGCGATCTGCCCGCAAGGGGCCAAGAAACACCCGGGGCGGTCCTTCGTGTTTCTTGTGCAACGCCTGCTGCTCGCGTTGCTGCTGCCGCTGGCTGCCGCCGCGGCGGAGATTCCGGTGAAGCGCGTCGACGGCGAGCCCGCTGCCGATCCGCGCAGCCCGTCCTGGCTGAAGCAGGCGCCGGTGAGCGTTCCGCTCTATCCGCAGGCGAGCGTGCCGCCGGCAACGAAGGCCGGCAAAGGCAGCGTGAAGGTGCGCGCCCAGCGCGGCGCGGCCACGCTGGCGCTGCACCTCGAGTGGGCCGACAGGAAGCCGGCCCGGGAGCGCGGCATCGGCGCCTTCGCCGACGCCGCCGCCGTGCAATGGCCGCAGGGCCTCGACGGCAAATTGCCCTACATCGGCATGGGCCATCGCGGCGCGCCGGTGGCGCTGTGGTCCTGGCGCGCCGACGGCACGGCGGAGCTGCTCTCGGCGGAAGGCTTCGGCACGCTCACCGCTCAGCCCGATGGCGGCGTGCAGGCGCGCGGCGAGTGGAAGAACGGCGTCTGGCGCGTGGTGCTGTCGCGCGTCGCGGCGGAGATGCCGGAAGCGCTGCCGCTGGCCTTCGCTGTATGGAACGGCGAGGGCGCCGAGCGCGACGGCCTGAAGCGGCTTTCCGCCTGGCAGACGTTGCGCATCAGCGGAACCGGGGAGAAAGTCACTCCCCGCGGCACGGCGACACCGGGCAACGTCGCGCGCGGCAAGCGACTGATGCAGGCCAAGGGCTGCGCCGCCTGCCACGCCTATCCGGGCAATCCGGCGAAACCCGCCATCGGACCGGATATTGCATACGCCGGCGGCCTGCACGCACCGGCCTATCTTGAAGAATCGATCCGCGAGCCGTCGAAGGTCGTCGTGCCCTGCAAGGGCTGCTTTGCCGAGCAGGACGGCCGCCGCGTCTCGGTCATGCCGCCCTTCGAGGGCAGCGACAGCGAGCGCGACGACATCCTCGCCTTCCTGAAGAGCCTGCGTTAGC
>WYAY01000162.1 GCA_011526165.1 Sulfuritalea sp. | reverse complement strand
CGACCAGCTCGCCGGGCGAGGCGTCGCCGCGCAGCCACAGCACGAGAAAGAACAGCACGCCCATGGCGATGTAGATGAGCAGCTGCAGCACCGGGGTATACACCGCGGAGGTGCGCACCATGCGCAATTGCCGTGCCATGTTGTTGCTGCTGGCGTCGCGAAAGCGGCTGCGCTCGTAGTCCTCGCCGCCGAAGCTGCGCACGACGCGGTGGCCCTGGATGGCCTCGGAGGCAACGTGGGTGACATCACCCATCGCCAGCTGGATTTTCTTCGCCTGCTTGCGGAACTTGCGGCTGGCGCTGACCACCAGCAGGGCGATCACCGGCAGCAGCGCCGCCATCACCAGGGTCAGCTTCCAGTTCATCCACAGCAGGTAGGCGAAGAGGAAGGTCACCGTGAGGCCTTCGCGGATCACCACCTTGATGGCGTCGGTGGCGGCCCCAGTCACCATGGTGACGTTGAAGGTGATGCGCGAAATGAGGTGGCCGGAGTTGTGCATGTCGAAGTAGCGGTCGGGCAGCCGGAGCAGGCTGTCGAAGAGCGCCACGCGCAGATCGTGCACCACGCCCATCGAGACGCGGGCGAGGAAGTAGTTGCCGAGGAAGGAGCCGACGCCCTGCCAGGCGGCGATGAGCACGATCAGGAGCGGCACGGCGTGCATCATCTGCAGGCCGCCGAGCAGCGGCACGCCGGTGAAGGTCGCCGCCGTCGGGTCGGCGAGGCCGTCGACGAAGTACTTCAGCACAGAAGCGAGCATCGGCTGCGAGGAAGCGAAGATGACGTAGCCGAGAATGCTCACGGCGAACCAGCCGACATACGGCCGGACGTAGGTGAGCAGGCGGAAGTACAGGCTTAGGCTTGAGGTGACGGAGGCGTGCGATTCGGTGGCAGGCATGAGGCGGTGCGCACGACGAAAGGATGGCGGGCATTCTAGCATGCGGCGAAATCCTTCATCCGGCTGGTAAAATGCCGGCCTTCGACACGCCCGGCCGCAGGCACGCTTCCTTGCAGATACTGGAACACGACGACTATCTCGCCCTGCGCGCCGGCGCCCGGGTGCTGGAGCGCGACCGCTACGGCGAGAAGGTGCTGGCGCTGGCCGACGGCAGCTACCTCAAGCTGTTCCGCCGCAAGCGGCTGATCTCCTCCGCCGCCTGGTACCCCTATGCGAAGCGTTTCGCCGACAACGCGCTGGCGCTGGCCGAGCGGGAGATTCCCTGCCCCGAGGTGACGGGCCTCTACCGCATCCCGAGCCTGCGCCGCGATGCCGTGCGCTACCGTCCGCTCGAAGGACGCACGCTGCGCCAGCTGGTCGCCGCGGGCGCCGCCGCGCCGGACCTGCGCAATCGGCTCGGCGCCTTCGTCGCCGGCCTGCACGCCGCCGGCGTCTATTTCCGCTCGCTGCACCTCGGCAACATCGTGCTGACGCCGGACGGCGCCCTCGGCCTGATCGACATCGCCGACCTGCGCGCCGGCCCGCGGCCGTTGCCGGCGCACCGCCGGCGGCGCAACCTGCAACACCTGCTGCGCGACGGCAACGACCGCGCCTGGCTGCAGGCCGACACGGCCTTCGACGCCGCCTACCGCACTGCACAGGAGACGCCGCCGCGATGAAGCCCGCCAGCGCCGACTTCCGCGCCGACATCAACGGCCTGCGCGCCGTGGCGGTGATCGCCGTGGTGCTGTTCCATTTCCGCGTGACCGGTTTTTCCGGCGGCTTCGTCGGCGTCGACGTCTTCTTCGTCATCTCCGGCTATCTGATGACGCGCATCATCCTCGGCCCGCTCGCCCAGGACCGCTTCTCGGTGTTCGGCTTCTACCTGGCGCGGGCGCGCCGCATTTTTCCGGCGCTGGCGGCATTGTGCGCGCTGCTCCTGCTCTACGGCTGGTTCACGCTCTCGCCGATGGACTACAAGCAGCTCGCCAAGCACGCCGGCGCCAGCCTGCTGTTCTTCTCCAACCAGGTGTACTGGAAGGAATCGGGCTACTTCGACGCCGACGCGCACGAGAAGTGGCTGCTGCACACCTGGTCGCTCTCCGTCGAGTGGCAGTTCTACCTGCTCTACCCCCTGCTCATCGTCGCCGTGCACCGCTTCTTTCGGCGGCCGTCGGGCGTGACCGGCGCGCTGTGGACGGTCTTCCTCGCCTCGCTTGCCTGGTCGGCCTGGCTGGCCTTCGCCAATCCGTCGAAGGCCTTCTTCCTGCTGCCGACGCGCGCCTGGGAGATGCTCGCCGGCGGACTGATCTACGTGCACCAGGACGCCTGCAACCGCCTGGCGCGCAAGCTGCCCTGGCGGGAGCCGGCCGGACTCGCCGCCATCCTCGCGGCCAGCCTGCTGCTGACGCCGGACACGCCCTGGCCGGGCCTCGCCGCGCTGCTGCCGGTCGTCGGCGCGGCGCTGCTCCTCCTCGACAGCGGCGGCAGGACACGCCTGCTCGGCGGCGCCCCCGTGCAGGCCGTCGGCCGCTGGTCCTACTCGATCTACCTGTGGCACTGGCCGATCGTGGTCTGGCTGCACCAAAGTCAGTCGCGCCAGCACGGCGCCTGGACTGCCGCCGGCATGGCGGCCTCGGTGCTGCTCGGCTGGCTGTCCTTCCGCCTCGTCGAGAATCCGGCGCGTCGCCTCATCAACCGCTTCCGCCTGGCGCCTGCGCTGGTGCTGAGCGCCGCGATGGTGCTCGCGCCCTTCGCCATCGCCGCCGCCCTCCACTACCAGAGCGATCGCGTGACGGCGCTGCGCTTCAAGGACCATCCACGCCTGGCCGACGTGCGCGCCCTGGAGACGCTGCAGGCGCGCTACTTCGGCGAACTCTACAAGCCGCTCTATCGCGAGGGCAGCTGCTTCCTCGTCCCGGAGAAATCCCACGACGGTTTCGCGCCGG
>WYAY01000161.1 GCA_011526165.1 Sulfuritalea sp. | reverse complement strand
TGCTCGATGCCGCGGACATCCGCGAGTACCAGCAGATCGACATCTACAACGTCAATAACGGCGAGCGCTTCACCACCTATGCCATTTCCGCCGAGCGCGGCAGCGGCATCATTTCGGTGAACGGCGCGGCGGCCCGCAAGGCCGCCCCCGGCGACCTGCTCATCATCGCCACCTATGCGATGTACGACGAGGTGGAACTCGCCAAGTTCGAGCCGGACCTGGTTTACGTCGATTCACGCAATCGCATGATGAACCAGCGCCACAAGATTCCCGTGCAATTGGCCTGACCGAGGCCCCTTGGGAGTGAAAGCCCGCGCGACCCGCGGGCTTTTTTATTGCCTGACGGCCTGCATCAGGCTCGCTGCGGCGGCAAGCAGCAGGGCGGCTCCGACGTTGTGCGCCACCGCCAGCCACAACGCATAGCCGCTCGCCACGGTCAGCGCGCCGAGCGCGGCTTCCAGCGCCAGAAAAGTCAGCACCCCCAGGACGGCGCGGCGCGCCTGAGGCGTCTTGCGCAGGCGAAACGCCACGACGAGAAGCAGCAGCATGGATAGCGCCGCCGCATAGCGGTGCAGCAGGTGCAGCGCCACGCCGCCCGCCTCGCCCGGCTCCGCCGGCCCGCCCAGCACGACAAAGGGGTTGAGCGCCGCCAGCCCCTGCGGCGGCGGCAGCCACACGCCGGCGCAGTGAGGCAGGCTGCCGCAGGCCGCTGCCAGATAACGCGCGCCGATCAGGCCGCCCAGCAGCACCGTCAGCGTCAGTGCTCCCAGCGCGATGCGGCAGACCGGTCCGCCCCGCCCCCGCTCTACCCAGCGCGCCGGCTCGGTGTTGATCGCCACGCGCCAGGAGAAGGTGACGAGACCGAGGCCGCCGATCAGGTTGGCGAAGTTCACCGCCGCATTGCGTGGATCGGCGCTCCACACGCCGACCACGGAAAGCAACAGCATCAGTGCCAGCAGCAGCGTCGCATAGCGCGCCGCCGGCTGCAGCGGCTGCGGCCGCCAGCAGTGCCAGGCGAGCAGCATGCCGGCCAGCAAGGCCAGGGTGGCGACGATGCGATGCGCCATACGCATGCCGGCCCAGGGCGCAGACGGCACGCCGGCAAGCACCTGGCCGTAACAGGCCGGCCAGTCGGCGCATCCCAGCCCGGCGCCGGACAGGCGCAAAGTGGCGCTCACCGCCACCACCAGCAGGGAAAGCGAAAACGCGATCAGGGCGAGCGCGCGAATGCGCCGGGCGCGGACTTGCGGAGCGATGTAGGATGAGCCCGCCACGCCGTCCGCTCAGGGAATCCGCAGCTGGGCGGGCACCCGCAGTTCGTGGTTGAGCCAGAGCAGCACCGCCATCAGCACCATCGAGCCGCCCTGATGCGCCGCCCCCAGCGCGACCGGAACGGCGTGCAGCACGGTCAGGATGCCGAGGGTGATCTGCACCGCCAGCACCGCCAGCATGAGCGTGGCGACCCTTTGCGCCCGCTGCCGATCGGGGTACTGGCGCAACCTGAGCCAGAACCACGGCGCGAGGAAGGCGAACAGCCAGGCGCCGAGCCGATGGTCGAACTGGACCGTGGCCATGTTATTGAAGAAGTTCTGGTACCAGGGCTCGATCAGGAAAATTTCCGGCGGCACGACATGGCCGTTCATCAGCGGGAAGGTGTTGTAGGCCTTGCCGGCACGGATGCCGGCGACGAAGCCGCCGGTGACGACCATGTAGCAGGCCAGCATGAACAGCCAGAAGCCGAAGCGCTGCAGCCGGCGGTATCCTTCATGGGCGAAATAGCGGGAACGCTCCTCGATCAGGTCCAGCGCCACCCACATCATGGCAATGAAGATGACGAAGGCCAGCGACAAATGGGCCGTCAGGCGGTACTGGCTGACGCGGGGATCGTCGACCAGGCCGCTTTTCACCATGTACCAGCCCATGGCGCCCTGCAGCCCGCCGAGGATGAAGATGCCGACCAGTTTCGGCACCAGGGCTCGTTCGATATGGCCTCGCAGCAGGAAGTAGAGAAACGGCAGCAGGAAGACCACGCCGATGCCGCGGCCGAGCACGCGATGGAAGTATTCCCACCAGAAGATGCCCTTGAATTCCTCCAGCGACATGCTGTGGTTGACCTTCTGGAATTCCGGTGTTTGCTTATATTTCTCAAACACTTCCAGCCAGTCCGCCTGGGACAGGGGCGGTAGCGTGCCGACCAGCGGCTGCCATTCGACGATCGACAGGCCGGAATGCGTCAGCCGGGTGACGCCGCCGACCACCAGCGTGGCGAAAACCATCGCGGAACACACAAAAAGCCAGATGGCGATAGGGCGGCGGGAGGCAGGCTTCATCGGGACAGGTATAAGGATTAACCTTTGATATATTTTATGATTAGAATTCGCTGGCGGATTATATGCGACATCATGACGCACTGCCGCATGCAAGTGACTGCGTTTTTAGGTGTTTCTTAACCTAGATCAAACTATTCAAGCACCCCGGGACGTAACTTATCGCGCGTCAAATCCCCGTAGTTTGTCTGATCGAAAACCGCGCCCGACGCGGCTTAAAAAAGGAGGCTTACATGGCTGATCAAGAAGAAAACATTCCCGTCATGCAACGGTGGCTGGACAATCCGTTCCTGTTGCTGTTTCTGGGCATCACCATCCCCACCGTGCTCTACATCCTGTGGGGCGTGATGGAAATCGCCAACATTCCGGTCGCCCACTGACCGGCAGCCTTACACTTTCAGGGAGAAACTGATGAGCGCAATCCTGCCGCCCGCGGAACGAATCTGGTGGAAGCAGCCGATCGACAAACTGGAATACACCTGGATCGCCATCGCACTGGTCTGGTCACTGACCATGTTCGCGATGATGATCTGGTGGCACATCTACGGCAACCAGAACCTCGCCAACGAAACCTACAAGACCACCAAGGAGATGTTCGCCGCCAAGACGCAAGCGGTGGTCGACAAGTACACGGTGCGCACCGGCACCGCCGCCGAGAAGGAATTCCCGATCGTCGCGCCTCCCGCCGGCTCCGACATCTACCTGATCGGACGCCTGTGGGACTGGTGGCCGATCTACGAACTCGAGATGGGCAAGACCTACAAGCTGCATCTCTCGGCGATGGACTACATGCACGGCTTCTCTCTGCAGCCGCAGAACATCAACATCCAGGTGCATCCGAACTACGATCACGTGATCAAGATCACGCCGAACGCCAAGGGCACCTACTCCATCGTCTGCAACGAATACTGCGGCATCGGCCATCACACCATGGTCGGCCGTTTGTACGTTAAATAAGGGAGCGCATCAATGGCTACGACTTACCGCATCTGCCCGCGTTCCGGGCTGCAATTCGACACCGATGCCGAGAAGCTGATGCGCTTCCACGCCGTCGCCGGCGTGCTGTCGCTGCTGGTCGGCGGCATCATGGCGCTGGGCGTCATCCTGACGCGCTGGCCGGCCGTCAAGCTGCTGCCGGCCGACGTCTTCTACATGGTGCTCACCGCGCACGGCATCGACATGCTGATCTTCTGGATCATCTTCTTCGAGATGGCCGTGCTGATCTTCGCCTCGTCGACGCTGCTGCGCTGCCGGCTGGCGATGCCCAAGCTGGCCTGGGCCAGTTCCTGGCTGATGGTGCTGGGCGCGATCATGACCAACGTCGCCATCTTCCAGGGCGAATCGAGCGTTATGTTCACCTCCTACGTGCCGATGCAGGCCAAGTGGCATTTCTACCTCGGCCTGATCCTGTTCGCCGTCGGCGCGCTGCTGATCTGCTTCATCTTCCTCGGCACCCTGGTGGTGGCCAAGGCGGAGAAGACCTACGAGGGCTCGATTCCGCTGGTGACCTTCGGCGCGCTGACCGCCTGCATCATCGCCATCTTCACCATCGCCGGCGGCGCCGTGATCCTGATCCCGACCCTGCTCTGGTCGCTCGGCTACATCCGCGAGATCGATTCGCTGATGTACCGCGTCGTCTGGTGGGCCATGGGCCACAGCTCGCAGCAGATCAACGTCGCCGCCCACGTGGCGATCTGGTACGCCATCGCCGCCATCGTCTTCGGCGCCAAGCCGATGAGCGAGAAGGTGAGCCGCACCGCCTACTTCCTCTACATCCTGTTCCTGCAACTGGCCTGCGCCCACCACCTGCTGTCCGACCCGGGCCTGGGCTCCGAGTGGAAGGTGGTCAACACCTCGTACTTCATGTACTTCGCGGTGCTGGCCTCGATGATCCACGGCATGACGGTGCCGGGCGCCATCGAGCAGGCGCAGCGCCTGAAGGGCTACAACAAGGGCCTCTTCGAATGGCTGCGCAAGGCGCCCTGGGGCAACCCGGCCTTCTCGGCGATGTTCCTCTCGCTGATCGGCTTCGGCTTCCTCGGCGGCATCTCCGGCGTCATGATGGGCGCGGAACAGCTCAACATGCTGATCCACAACACCATCTACGTGCCGGGCCACTTCCATGCGACGGTCGTCATCGGCACCACGCTGGCGTTCATGGGCCTGACCTACTTCCTGGTCCCCGTGCTCTTCAAGCGCGAGCTGATGTTCCCCGGCTACGCCAAGCTGTTCCCCTATCTCTTCGGCCTCTCGATGTACATCGTGGCCCTGGTGATGATGGGCGCGGGCACGCTGGGCGTCTCCCGCCGCCACTGGGACATGGCCTTTGCCGGCGCGCCGATGGCCTACGAGTGGCCGGGCGCGGCCTACCTGATGATGGGCCTGACCGGCATCTTCGGCGTCATCGCCTGCGTCTCGGGCGGCCTGTGGATCCTGCAGATCGTCTTCTCGATCCTGCTCGGCAAGAAGCTGGAAGAAGGCGAACTGCGCAGCACGCCGATCCCGCTGACGCTGCCCGCGCCGACCACCGGCAGCCACGTGCATCCGCCCGCCACTCCGGGCACCCTGGTGCTGGCCCTGGTCTTCCTCACGGCCTTCATCCTGTACTACTTCGTGAACTGGAAGTACCTGTCCTCCCTGTGGGGGCTGGGCTGACAGCGAACGTCACGGCCGCAAGGCCGGGCGATCCGGAAAGGGCCGCGCAAGCGGCCCTTTTTGTTTTCCGTTGATTTCACGGCTTGACGCTGCGGCAAGCGGCGGAGATCATGGCTGCCATGCATTCGAATCGAATCGCGTGCGCGCTCTGCGCCGCGCTGGCGCTGGCCTGCGCCCCCCCCCTCTTCGCCGCGCCGGACAAGGTGTCCTCGCGCCCGCTCGATCCGGCCGGCGCGCCCAATGTGCCGGTGCTCGATCAGGAAAAGGCGCTGCGGCTGTCACAGTCGGTGGTCAATCAGCCGGTCGGCGACTTCACGCTGCTCGGCCGCAATGAAAAGCCGGTGCGGCTGGCCGGCTATCGCGGCAAGCCGCTGCTGGTGAGCTTCATCTACACCGGCTGCTTCGAGGTCTGCCCGACCACCACCCGCAACTTGCAGAAGGCCGTCACCAACACCGTCGCGGTGCTCGGCACCGACCGTTTCAACGTGGTCAGCATCGGCTTCAACCAGCCATTCGATTCGCCCAGCGCAATGAAGGCCTTCGCCGCGCAGAACGGCATCGTTTTTCCGAACTGGGAATTCCTCAGCCCGGCGCCGGCCATCGTCGACGAACTGACGCGCGCCTTCGGCTTCAGCTATGCGCCGACGCCGGCCGGCTTCGATCACATCGTGCAGGTCACGCTGGTCGACGCCGAGGGGAAGATTTACCGCCAGATCTACGGCGAGCGGCTGGACGCGGACCAGTTGGTCGAGCCGATGAAGCAGCTCATCACCGGCGCGCCGGTCGCGCAGACCGGCGCCATCGCCGACATCCTCGACCGCGTGCGCATCCTCTGCTCGGTCTATGATCCGAAGACCGGCCAATACCGCGTCGATTACGCCCTCATCTTCGAGATCGCCGGCTTCCTCACCTTCTTCCTCTATATCGCCTGGTACGTCGGGAAGGGCCTGCGCAGCCGGAAAACCCCCGGCGTTTGACGGCGGTCAAGTCGCTTCAGGCTTCAAGCGCATATCATTAAACGCTAATAAACCCGACTCCGGGTTCCCCAACGTGAGTGCAAAAAATTCCCTCCGCCAGGGCGGCCTCGCCCTCTGGCAGCGTGTCGAAACCGTCTTCGATGCGTTCTTCGGCACCGGCGGCAACCCGCTGCGGCACCTGGGTGCGCTCGGCTTCCATTTCGTCTGGATCGCGCTCGTCACCGGCATCTATCTGTTCATCGTGCTCGACACCGGCATCGAGGACATCCACACCTCGATCGAGTACTACACGCACGAACAGTGGTGGCTGGGCGGCATCATGCGCAGCCTGCACCGCTACTCGGCCGACGGCCTGGTGCTGGTGATGCTGCTGCACATCGCGCGCGAGTTCCTCTACGGGCGCTATCACAGCTTCCGCTGGTATTCCTGGATCACCGGTGTGCCGGTGCTGTGGCTGGTTTACGCCTCCGGCATCGGCGGCTACTGGCTGGTGTGGGACCAGCTCGGCCTGTTCTCCGCCATCGCCAGCGCCGAGTGGTTCGACTGGCTGCCGATCTTCTCCGATCCGGCCACGCGCAACTTCCTGCCCGGCTTGCTCAACGACCGCTTTTTCTCGCTGCTGGTGTTCCTGCACATCGGCATCCCGCTTTTCCTGCTGCTCGCCCTGTGGGTGCATATCCAGCGCGTATCGCAATCGGACGTTTTCCCCGCGCGTTCGCTGGCGCTCGGCACGTTCTTCATGCTGCTGGTGCTCTCCCTCGCCAAGCCCACCATCTCGCACGGCAAGGCCGACCTTTCCGTCGTGCCGACGGTGCTGCACATCGACTGGTACTACCTGTTCATCCATCCGCTGATGTACCTCACCTCGCCGGCGGCCTTGTGGGCCATGGCCGGCCTGTTCACCCTGCTGCTGCTCGCCCTGCCGCTGCTGCCCCACCCCAAGCAGCAGCCCATTGCCGTGGTCAATCCGCCCAACTGCAACGGCTGCCGGCGCTGCTTCGTCGACTGCCCTTACGGCGCCATCGCCATGTTGCCGCATATGGACAAGCCGGGGCATGAACTGGCCAGGGTATTGCCCGACCTGTGCGCCTCCTGCGGCATCTGTGCCGGCGCCTGCCCCTCTTCCACCCCCTTCCGCAGCGTGGACAAGCTGGTCACCGGCATCGACATGCCGCAGCAGCCGGTCGGCGTCCTGCGCGAGGAGATGGAGCACAGGATCGCCGCCCTCGCCGGCCAGCCCAGGATCGCCGTCTTCGGCTGCGACTGCGCCGCCGACACGAAGCAACTGGAGGGCGCGGGCACGGCGGTGTTCAGCCTGATGTGCACGGGCCTCTTGCCGCCGAGCTTCGTCGAGTACGCCCTGCGCAGCGGCGCCGACGGCGTGCTGGTCACCGGCTGCCGCGAGGGCAGTTGCGCCTACCGCTTCGGCACGCGCTGGACTGAAGAGCGCCTGACGCGCCAGCGCGAGCCGCACCTGCGCCCGACGGTGCCCGAGGAGCGGCTGCGCCTGGCCTGGGCCGACGGCCACGAAATGAGCCACCTCAAGGCGACCCTTGACGATTTTCGCCAATATTTGCAATCTTTGGGTGCAGACGAAAAGCGCCTGCGCCCGTATACTCCCCGGAGGATCGCGCATCATGGTTAGCAAGTCCCCAACCAACCCGGTCGTGCTCGTCGCCCAGGCCCTGTTCTACGGCCTGTTCGCCGTGATCATCGCCATTTTCTCGACCTGGCCCGAATACACCCACCTCGGGCCGGATCGCGCGCTGATCAAGCTGTCCTTCAGCTATCACGGCGAGTTCGTCACCGAGTGCCGCGAACGCACGCCGGAAGAACTCGCCAAGCTGGCGCCGAACATGCGCGCGGCCAAGGTCTGCCCGCGCGAGCGCTCGCCCATCACGGTGCGGATCGATCTCGACGGCCAGCCACTCTACGAGGGCGTGGCTCAGCCCGCCGGCCTGTCCAAGGACGGCGCCTCGACGCTGTACAAGCGCTTCGAGGTTCCCGCCGGAGAGCACCTGGTCTCGGTGAAGATGAACGACAACGTCCGCGTGCAGGGCTTCAACCTCGCCAGGGAGGAAAAGATGGCCCTCAAGCCGGCGCAGATCCTCGTCGTCGACGTGCGCAAGGACCACGGCGGCATCTTCTTTGAATGAGCCTGGCCGCGCTCGCCCAGCCCGCTTCCGCCACGACCGAGTTCAGCCTGCCCGCGGCGGATGCCCGCCTGACGGGCGTCGCGCGCGGCTGGCTGTGGCTCGGGCTGTTCGCGCTGATCGGCTCGGGCCTGCTGTCGATCGTCCTGGTCCTCTCGCGCGCGCCGCAGTTCCAGGGCCTGCTGCCGGCGGGCGACTTCTTCCGCATCGCCCTGGTGGTGCACGTCGATCTCTCCGTGCTGGTGTGGTTCGTCTCGCTCGGCGGCATCCTGTGGACGCTCTCCGGCCGCCCGCGCGCCGCGGGCCTCAACCGCGCAGCGCTCGGCATCGCCGGGCTGGGCACCCTGCTGATGACCGTCTCGCCCTTCGCCGGCGGCACGCCGGTGATGGCCAACTACATCCCGGTGCTGGACAATCCGGTGTTCCTCTGGGGGCTCGTCCTCTTCGGCGCCGGATCGGTGCTGCTGGTGGCGGCAAGCCTGGTCGCCGCGCCGGCCTGGCGCCTGCCGCGTGACGGCGGCGAAGCCCTGCAGGCCGGCCTCGCGCTTGGCCTGCTGCCGGCCGTCATCGCCATCGTCGCCTTCGCCTGGTCCTGGCTGACGCTGCCGGGCGGGCTCGACGGCAAGGCCTACTACGAGATCCTCTTCTGGGGCGGCGGCCATGCCCTGCAGTTCATCTGGACGCTGTTCATGCTGGTGGCCTGGCTGTGGCTGGCAAGCGCCTGCACCGGGCGCGTGCCGATGAGCCCGCGCATCGCGCTGCTGTGCTTCGCCCTGGCGACCGTGTGCGCGCTGCTGATCCCGTTCGCCTACCTGCTGTGGCCGGCGCACGCCGTCGAACACCGCAACCTGCTCACCTTCGCCATGGGCCTGGGCGGCGGCCTGCCCATCCTGCCGGTGGCGCTGGCCGCCCTGCTGGCGCTGCGCGGCGGTCAGTCCATCGCCGCCGACGCCCGCCCGCTGCGCGCGGCGCTGCTCTCCTCCATCGCGCTGTTCTGCTTCGGCGGACTGATCGGCTTCACCATCGCCGGCACCAACGTCAAGATCCCGGCGCATTACCACGGCTGCATCGTCGGCGTCACGCTGGCGCTGATGGGCCTGGTCTACCACCTGCTGCCGCGCCTCGGCTACGGCGCGCCCTCGCGCAAGTGGGCGACCTTCTCCTCCTACTGCTACGCCGCGGGCCAGGCCATGCACATCGGCGGCCTGATGTGGTCGGGCGGCTACGGCGTGCAGCGCAAGGTGTCCGGCGCCGAGCAGGCGCTGAGGAGCACCAGCGAAATCGTCGCCATGGGCATCATGGGCCTGGGCGGCCTCGTCGCCATCGTCGGCGGCATCGTCTTCGTGCTGGCGGTGCTGGGCGCAATGCGCCGCTCAACGGCGCATTGACACGCTCACGGCCTGCAGCGCGAAAGCCAGCAACCCTCCTGCCGCCAGCCAGGCGCCGGCCGGCCGGTCCAGCACCACCAGTCCGCCGGCCGCGACAAAAGTCAGTCCGCGCAGGACGGCGAAGCGTCCCAGCGTCTCGCGCGCAGCGCGGTGCCAGTCGGTCTGCACGCCGGGCTTCAGCCATATCGGCAGCAACTGGCTCGCCGCACCGGTGACCAGCGGCAGCAGGAAGGCGAGCAGGAAGCCGGCCACCGTTTCGGCGCCGCCGATCCTGCCGGCTGCATGCAGGACGCCGGCCAGGAGCAGCAGCAGGAAGCCGGTCAGCGCGAGCGCCAGCGAGGGCGCGGCGCCGTGGGGGCGGAAAATCTCGCGCCCGAAGCGGCGCAGCCAGGCCGTGCCGAGCAGCGCGGCCGGCACCAGCAGCAGCAGGGCGCCGGCGTGGGCGGCGGGCCGCCACCAGGCCGCGCCGGCGGCGACCAGCAGCACGCCGGCCAGCGCCCACGGCAGCATGCGGCGCAACCAGCCGGCGGCGTCCGGATCGGGCCGGCCGGCGGCGGTCGGCAACAGCACGGCGAGCGTGCCGAGCGCGGTGAGGCCGACAAAGCCGAGCGTGTTCAGGTGCAGATGCAGCAGCCGCAGCGCGGCGCGCTGTTCGGGCAGGACGCCGATCGCCCCGGCCGCCGCCAGCGCCAGGACGAGGCAAAGCACCGCCGCCAGGTACCAGCGCAGGCCCGCGTGCGGCGCGCCGAGCGCGGCGCGCCCGCGGCGCACGATCCAGCCGGCCATGACGAGCGCAAAAGTCAGTCCCGCCAGGGCGGCGAGAGGGATGCCGGCGGTGTAGAAGGCCGGCAGCAGGAAGGCCGTGGCGGCGACCAGTCCCGCCGCCAGCATGCCGAGCGGCAGGGCCTGCACCGACCGACCGGCGCCGCGCCCGCGCGTGAGCACGGGCACGAAATGCAGCATGGCGCCGAAGATCAGCGGCAGGACGCCGGCGGCGAAGGCGGCATGCGCGATCGCCGCCGGAGAGGCCGATCCGCCAAGCGCCAGCACGATCGCCGCGGCGAAGGCGGCGATCGTCGTGGCGACGAGGAAAGGCAGCATGCAGGAGGCAGCCCGTCGTTCCCCGCCGCGGCGGGGAAGGCGGCGATCAGGCCTGCTTCTTGACGAAGTCGATGACGATGGCGCCCGGCTCGCGCTGCACGTACTTGATCTCGACCTTCTCGCCGTAGCGCGCGCGCAGTTGGTCGAGCAGCGGCAGGGGATCGTGGTCGTTGCAGAAGCGCATGGTCTCGCCGGCGAACAGGGCGTCGAGCGCGCCGAAGATGGCGGCATGGCGGAAGCGCTTGGCGATGCCGCGGGCATCGAAGGGATACAATTGGTCGGCTTGCAGATGAAGGTGCGGATGATTCATGGCTATGCTCCTGTCAGGGTTATTCGCCGTATTTTCCCGGCGGCGTGATTGTCCTTGGCGTATCCTGCCGCGGCCTTGATGCAAATCATGGCTACTAAATTATTGAACACTTATATTCTCCGCACTCGCAGTAAGGACAAACCCGACCATCCCGTCAGACAGCCATGCTCAAGCTCATTCACAAAACGATGCAGTGGTTCTTCATGCGCGTCGAAGGCGTCTTCAACATCGCCTTCGGCGACAAGCTGAACCCGCTCTACCATCTCGGCACCATCACCTTCTGGCAGTTCTGGCTGGTCAGCGTCAGCGGCCTCTATCTGTTCATCTTCGCCGACACCGGCGTCAATGACGCCTACGCCTCGGTCGAGGCGCTCACGCACGAGCAGTGGTGGCTGGGCGGCATCATGCGCAGCGTGCACCGCTACGCCTCCGACGGCATGATCATCACCATGATGCTGCACATGGCGCGGCACTTCGCCTTCGACAAGTACCGCGGCTTCCGCTGGTTTTCCTGGATCACCGGCGTCATCCTGATCTGGCTGATGTACATCACCGGCATCAACGGCTTCATGCTGGTGTGGGACAAGCTGGCGCAGTTCGTCACCGTCGCCAGCGCCGAACTGCTCGACTGGATCCCCATCTTCAAGGGCGCACTGATCCGCAACTTCATTTTCGAGGGGCGCGTCAACGACCGCCTGTTCACCCTGCTCGCCTTCATCCACCTCGGCGCGCCGCTGGTGGTGCTGATGGTGATGTGGATCCACGTGCAGCGCGTGCCGCGCGCCCACATCAACCCGCCCAAGGTCATCGCCATCTGGGTCACGCTCACCTTCATCGTGCTCTCGCTGATCAGGCCGGTGGTGAGCCAGGGCCCGGCCAACCTCTCGGTCGAGGTGGTGCAACTCGACCTCGACTGGTTCTACCTGCCGATCTATCCGCTCATCTACGAGTGGCCGCTGGCCAAGCTGTGGGCGCTGCTGGTCGGCGCCACCCTGTTCCTTTACCTGCTGCCCTGGCTGCCGCCCAAGCGTCGCGGCAGCCATAAGGCGATCGTCGACATCAACGTGCATCCCGACAACAGGACGGTGCACGCCCGCTTCGGCGAAACCATCCTCGACGCCGGCCTGCGCGGCGAGATCAACCTGCCCTACGAATGCCGCAACGGCGGCTGCGGCATGTGCAAATGCACGGTGCTTCACGGCGAGGTCGACCCGGGCATCTACCAACCCGGCATCCTCAGCGCGGAAGAACGCGCCCAGGGCAAGGTGCTGATGTGCTGCGCCAGCCCGCTCAGCGACATCGAGATCGAATACGAGCCGCAGGCCGCCCTGGCGCGCCCGCCGGTCAGGGAATACGTCGGCACGGTCGACAAGATGGAGAAACTCACCCACGACGTGATGGGCGTGACGATCAGGCTGCCGCACGGAGAGAAGATTTCCTTTGCCGCCGGCCAGTACATCAACATCGTCCTCGAGGACGGCCAGCGCCGCGCCTTCTCCTTCGCCAGTGCGCCGCACGACGCCGAGCACATCGAACTGCAGATCCGCCTGGTGCCGGGCGGGCGCTTCACCACCCACGTCTTCGAGAAGATGAAGGTGGGCGATGCGATCCGCTTCGAGGGCCCGCTCGGCGATTTCGTGCTGCGCGAGTCGAGCCGGCCGATCGTCTTCGTCGCCGGCGCCACCGGCTTCGCGCCGGTGAAGAGCATGGTCGAGGACGCCTTCCACCGCGGCCTGAAGCGGCCGATCCACCTCTACTGGGGCGTGCGCAGGCCCGAGGACTTCTACCTGAAGCACCTGCCCGAGCAGTGGCAGCGCGAGCATGAGAACTTCAGGTTCATCCCGGTGCTCTCTGAGCCGGAAGCGGGCGACGCCTGGAGCGGCCGCACCGGCCTGGTGCACGAGGCCATCCTGCAGGATTTCCCCAGCCTCACCGGCAACGAGATCTACGCCTGCGGCTCGGCACGCATGGTCGAGGCGATCTTCCCGAAGCTGAAGGACCAGGGCGCCGAGGAAGGCATGTGCTTCTCCGATGCCTTCACCCTCTCGGCGCGATCGATGGTCCTGCAGGTGCCGGCGGAAGAGCCGAAAGGCTGATCCGTCGCCCCGGTAAAGCAAAACGGCCTCGCAAGAGGCCGTTTTTGTTTGGGGCGGGGTTGCTCACTCCGGCAGGGCGATCCTGCCGTCCTTGCTGAACTGGTAGTCGCGGAAGATGTGCTCGGCGGTAAGCAACTGGTAGCTGCCGTCCTCCAGCTTGTGCGTAGTGTCCTTCAGCCGATAGGTGGTGTGGCCGCAGGTCCAGCAGTCGAAGTTGCGCATGTGGGTGCACAGGCAGGTCTTGTCCCGCACCTGGATGTTCTTCTGGCCGGGGTGGGCCGCCACCTCGCGGTAGTAGGCGTCGATGTAGGCGCAATGGCCGTTCGCGTCGAGCAGATAGCCGAAGGCCTCGCAATTCGGCCGGATGCCGGAGCCGATGGCGGGGCTGCCCTTCAGCATGCGCATCGGGTAACCGGTCGGCGAAATGCCGTTCACCTCGATGTCGTCCTCGGTCGCCCTGAAGTATTCCTGCTGCACCTGCGCCGGCAGGCCGCATTCCTTCGCCACGGTGAAGCGGGTGGCCACCTGCACCGCGGCCGCGCCGGTCTCCAGGTAGCTCACGGCATCGGTGCCGGTGAAAATGCCGCCGGCCGGGATCACCGGGATGTCGAGCTTCTCCTGGCGCAGCCAGGCGAATATCTCATCGGTGATGGCGCGCAGGTCGTGCTTCATCCAGTCGTCGAGACCGAAGCCGAGGTGGCCACCGGCGAGCGGCCCCTCCACCACCACGAAATCCGGCAGGCGGCCGGTGCGCGCGCTTTTCCTCAGAAACAGTTGCAGGGCGCGCAGCGACGAGACGATGATGCCGAGTTTGACGTCCTTGAAACGCGGATGCTCCTCGATCAGGCCGAAGGAACCCAGGTGCAATCCGGCGGCGAGCGTGATGCCGTCGATGCCGGCGTCCATGGCGGCCGTGAGACGCACGCGCAGCGTCTCCTTCGGCGCGTTCATGGTGAGCTTCTCCATGCAGTTGATGAAGATCAGCCCCTCGCCGCGCTTGGCCTCCATGGTGCCTTGGACGTGCAGCCGGGTCGCCTCGGCCACGTCGCCGAGGTCGAACTTCACCTCGGATTTATCGACATTGGCGACGTTGTGCTTGTAGCGCTTCTGCTTGGCGCTGACGAACTTGGTGTCGTAGCGGCGGTCGGACACCGTCTTGATCATGGCATCCGAGATGTGGCCGACGCCGCCCAGGCGCGCCGCCTCCAGCGCCAGCTCCGTCGTGGAGATGTCCACGCCCATGCCGCCGATCATGATCGGCACCAGTTCCCGCCCGCCGAGCTTCAGGCGGAAATCATCCACGCATTTCATTATTTGCGGCCCCTGGCCGTCAGCAAGAAAGTGCGCATTTTACGCCATCGCCGGCGCCCCTAACGGGAAACGCCGGATTTCAGAAAGTCAGTCCCCGCAGGACGGCGCCCTCAGTGGCTGGTGCCTTCGGAGCGGGTGATTTTGTTCCAGACGTTGTACTTGCCGACCGGCTTTCTGGCGGGGATGCGCTTGACCTCCTTCAGGGTAGCGGCGTCGAAGACAATGAGGGCGCCGTCGTTCTCCCACAGGCTGGCCAGGGCGAATTTGCCGTCCCTGGTGAACTCGATGTGGGCGAGGGTCTTGCCCGGCACGGGCTTCAGCCGGGCGGCGACTTCCAGCGTCTGCTTGTCGATCACTGTCAGCGTGTCCTTGTGCTCGCGGCTCATCATGGAATCCACCCAGGCGTAGCGCGAGTTCTCGTGGCTGCGCATGAAGAAGCCGGGGCCGGGCGTCGGGATCTGCTTGACGGTCTTCCAGGTCTTCATGTCGATGACGCTGACGACGCCCTCCTTCAGGTTGGGCGTCGCCATGACGCGGCGGCCCTGCCAGTCCCAGGTGATGCCGGAGCCCAGGTGCGGCATGCCGGGCAGTTCCAGAGTGGCGATGCTGCGGCGCACGTCCAGATGCACCACCTGGCCCTTGCCGGCTTCCCGGCTCGCGCCCATCACCTCGTTGTAGTCCTGGGTAAAGAAGAAATCGTCGAGGTAGTCGTCGAGGATCGAGCGCCGCGGGTTGAGGAAGCCCGGCACGAAGGCGCCCTCGCGGTACTGGAAGTCGTGGATGTAGCCGGCGGGAATCTCCGGCGCCTTCGGGTCGTAGCTGACTTCCCAGGCCTCCTTGACGTCCTTCAGGGCGGCGACGAAGCTCTTGCGCGGCTCGGCGGTGTAGACGGCGGAAACGCGGGAGGTTTTCTGCCCGTCCTTGTCGCGCACGACATGGATCTTCAGCGGATTCAGGTCGGCGTCGAGGATGACCAGGCTGTGCGGCAGGTAGTTGGCCACGGCGACGTACTTGCCGTCGCCGGAGACGGCGGCATTGCGCGTGTTGATGCCGGCGCGCACCTCGGCCACCGTCTTCAGGTTCCAGATGTCGAACTTGGAGATCCAGCCGTCGCGCGAGGCGAAAAAGACGTAGCGGCCGTCCGGCGTGAACTTCGGCCCGCCGTGCAGGGCGAAGCGCGAGGGGAAGCGGTGGATGGGTTCGAGCTTGTCGCCGTCGAGCAGCGTGACGTGATGGTCGCCGCCCTCCACCACGATGAACAGGTTCATCAGGTCGGCGGCGAACTGCGGCTTGTCGGGCAGCGTGCCGGGCGCATGGTGCACCACGCGCGAGGCGCGGATCTCCGCCTCGCCCCACTGCGGCATCGGCACCGGGGTGTAGATGTAGTCGGCGAGCGCCTGGATCTCCTCGGGCTTCAGCACGTCCTTGTAGGCCGGCATCTGCGCGGTGGGACGGCTGTCGCGGATCATCGCGGCGGCGGCGTCCTTGCGCAGGCGCGAGAGGTTCTCCGGCAGCAGGGCCGGCCCCATCAGGCCGAAGCGGTCGGCGCCATGGCATTCGGCGCAGTGCTTGCGGTAGAGCTCGGGCGCCGGCTCGACGGCGAAGGCAGGCAGAGCCAGCAGCAGCGGCAGCAGGCCGCGCAGGATGAGTCCGGATTTCATGAGATGCCGATTTCCTCGTCGGTGAGATGGCAGCCCGGGTCTTCCGCCCACGGGTCGCCGGTGAGCTGCTGGGCGCGCACGCGGGTGTTGCCGTCGCAGATGTCGAAGTGGCGGCAAGCGCCGCAGCGGCCGCCGACCTTGCGCGGTTTGGCCTTGAGGCCGGCCATGATCGGGTCGGAGGTGTCCATCCAGATCTCCGAGAAGGGCCGTTCGCGCACGTTGCCGAGGGTGTGGTGCCACCACATGGTGTCGGGGTGCACGTTGCCGAGGTTATCGATGTTGGCGACGTTCACGCCGGAGGAGTTGCCGCCCCATTGCGCCAGTTTCGCCCGCACATGCGCCGCGCGGTCGGGGAAATGCTTCGCCACCCAGTGCAGGAAGTACACGCCGTCGGCGTCGTTGTTGCCGGTGGTGAACTCCTTGTTGAGGCCGCGTTGCTGATACTCCCAGCAGGTGTCGAAGAGCAGGTCCATGGCCTGGCGCGTCATCTGGTGATGGGCGTCGTCCTTGCGGTTCTTGTTGCCGCGGCCGGCGTAGTTGAGGTGCGAGAAGTAGAAGCGGTCGATACCCTCGTCCTCGACCAGCTTCAACAGCCCCGGCAGGTCGTGGGCGTTGTCCTGCGTCATGGTGAAGCGCACGCCGATCTTCAAACCGAGGTCGCGGCAAAGGCGGATGCCATGCAACGACTTCTCGAAGGCGCCCTGCATGCGGCGGAACTTGTCGTGCGTCGCGCGGATGCCGTCGAGGCTGACGCCCACATAATTAAAGTCAGTCTCCGCGATACGGCGGATGTTGGATGCGTCGATCAGCGTGCCGTTGGAGGAGAGACCGACGTAGAAGCCCAGGCCCTTGGCGCGCTGCGCGATGTCGAAGATGTCCGGCCGCAGCAGCGGCTCGCCGCCGGAGAGGATCAGCACCGGCACACGGAAGCGCTCGAGGTCGTCCATCACGCCATAGACCTCCTGCGTGCTCAATTCGCCGGGGAAGTCCTTGTCGGCGGAGATCGAGTAGCAGTGCTTGCAGGTGAGGTTGCAGCGGCGGATCAGGTTCCAGATCACCACCGGGCCCGGAGGATTGCGCTTCGGCCCGAGCGGCGTCGGGTGGGCGATCTCTTCCATGTACTGGGAAATTCTGAACATGATCAGCTTCCGATGCGCAGGCCGGTCTTCTTGAGGATGCGGCTGCTGTAGAGCACGTCGTGGGCGCGGCAATCGGCGCCGAGCAGCGCCCCGATCTGCTTCACCTGCGCCTCGACCTCCTCGCGGCCCTTGCCATGCACCATGGCGAACAGGTTGTAGGGCCACAGCGGCAGCGCGCGCGGACGGTGGTAGCAGTGGGTGACGAAGGGCAGCCGGCCGACCGCCTCGCCTAGCGCGTCGATGCGCTCATCCGCAACATCCCACACGCTCATGCCGTTGGCGGTGTAGCCGAGGGCGTAGTGATTGGGCACGGCGCCGATGCGGCGGATGACGCCGATCTCCAGCAGGTGCCGCAGCCGCGCCATCACCTCCTCCGCCGCCAGGCCGAGCTGTTCGGCGAGGGCTTGGTAGGGACGCGGCACCAGCGGCAGGCCGCCCTGGGTCGCCACGATCAGGCGGCGGTCCAGTTCATCCAGCCGCGCCAGCGGCTCACGAGGCTCCCCTCTCCCGCCCGCGGGAGAGGGGTTGGGGGAGAGGGCAGCAGCATCAGGCATGAAGCTTCATTTCCACGAAATACTCTTTCAGCTTGGGAAAGGCATAGACCGTCAATCCCGTCGCGCGTTCGATCTTCTCGATGGCGGCGGGGATGCCTTCCGGCGTCTCGGTGGCCAGCACGAACCACATGTTGAGGGCATGCTCGCGCCGGTAGTTGTGCGCCACTTCCGGCAGGCCGTTCACCGTCTCCGCCACACATTCGTATTCGGCCTCCGGCACGGCCAGCGCCGCCAGCACGAAGGCGCCGCCCATGCGCTCGACCTGGTACATCGGACCGAAGCGCGTCAGGGTTTTTTCCTCCAGCAGGCGCTGCAGGCGCGCGATCAGTTCGGTCTCGCTCAGGCCGAGCTTGTCCGCCACCTCGCGGTAGGGGTCGTCGCAGATCGGGAAGCCGCCCTGCAGGGCATTGATGATGCGACGGTCGGTCTCATCCATGCGCGGCGGCCTGGGCGACATAATGGGCGCCGCGCTGTTTGAAGCGACGCCGCGAGAACAGGATGGCGTGGGGATAGGCATCGAGCCGGAAACGCTGGCGCAGTTCCGCCACGGCGCGCTCGACCCCGACGCGCTCACGACCGTGGATCATGCAGAACAGGTTGTAGGGCCATTCCGGCCTGTGGCGGCGGCGCTGGTAGCAGAGCGTCACTTCCGGCTCGGCGGCGAGCAGGCCGCCGATGCGCTCGACTTCAGCGTCAGGCACGTCCCACACCACCATGGCGTTGGCGGTATAGCCGAGCTCGTGATGGCGCACGACGATACCGAAGCGCTTGACGAGGCCTTCGCTGCGCCAGCGCTTCAGCGTGGCGAGGGTCTCGTTCTCGCCCATTCCTGCCTGCGCGCCGAGACGGGCGAAGGGGCGCGGCACCAGTTCCAGGCCATGCTGAAGGACGCCCAGCAGCCTCTGTTCGGTGGCATCCAGCGCGCGCTGGCCGGCAGCCTCGATGCGCCGTCCCGTCGAAGGTGCCTTGCACACGCCGGCGAGATCGAAGCCGAGGTCGATGTAGAACTCGTGCTCGAGCGGCAGGGAAATCACCTTGCAGCCGGTGTCGTGCTCGATGGCGGCCAGGGCGCGGTCAAGCTGCGCCTCGTCGCCGGCGGTGACGACGAACCACAGGTTGTAGCGGTGTTCGCGCTCGTAGTTGTGGTTCACCTCGGGCCGGCCGCTGACGCGCGCGGCAACCTCTTCCAGCCTGTCGGGCGGCGCCGCCAGCGCGGCCAGGGTGCTGGCGCCGACGCGGCGCGGCGCGAAGACGGCGCCGACGCGGCTCACCACGCCCTCGCCGCGCAGTCGCTGAAGCGCGGCGAGCACCGTCTCCTCGTCGGTGCACAGGCGCCAGGCGATCTCCGCGAAAGGCTGCGGCTCCAGCGGAAAGTCGCGCTGGAACTCGTTGATCAGGCGGAAATCGAGCGAGTCCATGATCCGCTAGAAGCCGATCCTCGCGGCACGGCTGGTGAAGAAAATGCCGGAAGGGTTCTGCACCGGCAGTTCGGCCAGTCTGGCGAAGCCGGCGGTGTCGTACACCACGACGCGGTTGTCGTCGCGCGCCGAGATCCAGACGTGCTCGCCGCGCGGCGTGAATTCCATGTGCAGCACGGCCTTGCCGGGCGAAAGCGTCTGCACCACTTTCTGCTCCAGCGTGTCGATGACCTGCACGTGACTGTAATCGGGGAAGGCGAAGTTCACCCAGATCTGGCGGCCGTCGGGACGCGCCATGACGAACACCGGCTGGCCCTTGACGGGGATGCGGCCGACCTCCTGCCAGGTGGCGGTGTCGACCACCAGCACCTCGTGCCGGCCGATGGCAGGCAGATAGGCGCGCCCGCCCGCCACCGCCCAGCCGCGCAGGTGAGGCATCTTGAACACCGGCAGCTTCTCCTGCCCCTTGCCGTAGTTGGCGAGAATTTTCCTGGCGCCCTGCTCCGGCCGCCACAAGTCGACCAGGGCGAGCCCGTCCTCGCCGAAGAGGCCGGCAATGTAATGGCGGCCGTTCGGCGTCACCAGCCCGTCGTAGGGCTGGCTGCCGATGTTGCGGAATTTCGTGACCTTCGGCTGTCTCGGCGTTGAGAGATCGGCAACCCAGATCTCGCCGGCATCGAACAGGGCAAAGGCGAACTTGCTGCCTGGCACGTCGGCCAGGCCGACGACCTTGGAGAACTGTTTGCCATCGCCGAAGGCGGCAGGAATGTCGGCCAGCAATTCCAGCGTTTCCGCATCGAAGGCCTTCACGCCGCCCGGCTGGTAGTTCTGCGCGACGACCAGGCGGCCGTCCTGTGAAATCGCGCCGCCGATGGAATTGCCGGCCTGGATGACGCGCCGGGCAATCTTCCGCTCGAGCAGATCGACCTTGCTCAGCCCGCCATCGCGGCCGAAGACGTAGGCATGGCGACCATCGCGCGAAAAGACCACGGAGGCGTGGGACAGATCGCCCAGGCCCTCGACACGGCCGAGGACGGCGCGGGCGGTGTTGTCCACCACCGCCACGCTGCCGCTGGCGCGCTCGATGACGACGCCGAGGTCGCCGGTGCCGCGCAAGGTGGGCGCGGCGCAGGCGGACAGCAGAAAGGCGGCAATGAAGGAAGGCAGGATTCTCATCGGCGGGTCTCTTCGGGAAAGCCTTGCATCAGTTGGCGCACGACCCAGTCGGCCTCGGCCTCGTTCATGAACGCCTTCCAGGGCGGCATGGGCGTGCCGGGACGGCCGAGGAGCACGGTATAACGCAGCGACTCGGCCGGCTTCTCGCGCAGGGTTTCGGGCAGCAGCGGCGGCCCGAGGCCGCCTTTGAGGGTGAGGCCGTGGCAGGAGCCGCAATCCTGACGCACCATGCGCACCAGTTCGCTGGCGCGTTCCGGCGTCGGCTCGGCTGCCGCAGCGGCAAGCGGGGCCAGCAGGCAGAACAACAGCCCGGCCTTGCCGGTTTTCAGGTTCTCACTCATCGTCAGGCACAGGATGCCCGCGGCCGCCTGATAACGCTTTGACTTTTCTCAAATAGGAAAAAAACGGGGGCCCGCAGGCCCCCGTTCGGTTCGGCTTGCGCCAGGTCGGATCAGTACACGTCCTTCTGGGTATTGAAGACGTTGAACTTGCCGGTCGGCGTGATCAGCTTCGGATCCTTGATGACGGCTTTCAGCTTGCGCGTCTTGTCGTCAACCACCACGATGGCGGACTGTTTGTCCTTCGCGCTCCACACCGAGAACCAGACCTCGTCGCCGGCCTTGTTGTACTCCGGCTGCAGGACGCGCTTGGCGCCCTCGCCCACCCCGGCCCATTCGGCAATGGGCAGCGCAACATAGCCCTTGTCGAGGTTGTTGATGTCGAACACGGCGATGGACTGGCTGATTGCGGCATCCGGATTCAGCGTGGTATCGACCCACAGGTTCTTCGACTTCGGATGGGTCTTGATGAAGACCGAACCGCCGCCCTGGCCCTTCAGCGTCTGCACCACCTTCCAGGCGTTCTTCTTGTGGCCCTTGGGGTCGGTGCCGATCAGGCTGATGGTCTCGTCGCCAAGATGGCCGGTGGCCCAGACGGGACCGAACTTCGGATGCTTGAAGTTGGCGCCGCGGCCCGGGTGCGGGATCTTGCCGACGGGAACGATGGCTTCCAGCTTGCCTTCCTTGGTGTCGATGACGACGATCTTGTCCGACTGGTTGGCGGCCATCATGACGTAGCGCTGGGAAGACTCCCAGCCGCCGTCGTGCAGGAAGCGGGCGGTGGCGATCTCGGTGATCTTCAGGTTGTTGAGATCAGCGTAGTTCGCCATCAGCACCTTGCCGGTTTCCTTGACGTTCACCACGAACTCAGGCTTGTGGTGGTTCGCCACGATGGCGGCCACGCGCGGCTCGGGGTGATATTCCTGCTCGCCGACGGTCATGCCGCGGGTGCCGACGATCTTCAGCGGCTCCAGGGTGTCGCCCTTCATCATGACGAACTGCGGCGGCCAGTAGGTGCCGGCGACGGCGTACTTGTCCTCGAAGCCCTTGTACTTGGAGGTCTCGACCGAGCGCGCCTCGAGGCCGACCTTGATCTCGGCGACGACGGCGGGCTGCTCCATCCACAGGTCGATCATGTCGATCTTGGCGTCGCGGCCGATGACGAACAGGTAGCGGCCGGAAGCCGACATGCGCGAAATATGCACGGCGTAGCCCGTCTTGATGATGGAAACGATCTTCTTCGAGTCGCCGTCGATGAGGGCGATTTCGCCAGCGTCGCGCAGGGTGACCGAGAAGAGGTTGTCCAGATTCAGCTTGTTCATCTTCTTGGTCGGGCGCTTCTCGGTCGGCACGTGCACCTTCCAGGTGGCCTTCATTTCCTTCAGGCCATACTCCGGCGGAATGGGCGGCTCGTGCTGCAGGAAGCGCGCCATCAGGTCCACGTCCTTCTCGGACAACTCGCCGGAGGTCTGCCAGTTCGGCATGCCGGCCGGCGTGCCGTAGGCGATGAAGACCTTCAGGTACTCGGTGCCCTTCGGCAGGGTGATGTCGGGGGTGAGCGGCTTGCCGGTGGCGCCCTTGCGCAGCACGCCGTGGCAGCCGGCGCAGCGCTCGAAATAGATCTTCTTGGCGCGGGCGAACTCCTCCGTGCTTACCGGCGGAGCCTTGGGTGTAATGGTTTCCTTGAATTCCTCGGGTTTGATATCAACAGGCGCGCCCTTGTAGCGCAGGTCGCCGGGGGTGACGCCGGGGTGATCGGCCTTGGCCTGCGCGAAGGAAAGCGCGGGCAAGGCGGCGAGCAGGGAAACCCCGGCTGCCAATACGAGCTTACGGCTGAACATCGACTATCTCCTAACGTGGAAAAGCTGGACTGGTAAAGCGCTGCATTAAAATTCCTGAGGGGCTTGTCGGCCTTGACTTGGGTCAATATCTGCCGCTTTAACTCTTTGATAATTATCAATATTTAGCATTGACAATTATCAATGTTGATTGGGCGTGATCATGCCGTCCGGATTGCCCTCGGCCACAACCACTTTGTTTTCATGGTCTTTTGTGCGGGCTTCCTGGCCACGCTTCAACTGCTGCTCGCGTCGCTTGCGGCGGTCGATCAGGGGCAGGCAGACCTGGTCATTGTAATAGATGACCTGGCAATCCAGGCAGTAATGGCATTCGTTGGCGTTGATCTCACCCGTGGACCGGATGGCGCGCACCGAACAGTGGTTGGCGCAGACCTGGCAGGGCTTGCCGCACTCCTTGCGCCGGCGCAACCACCACTCGAAGAGTCGGAAACGGCCGGGAATCGCCAGCGCGGCGCCGAGCGGGCAGAGGTACTTGCAGTAGAACTTGCGGTTGACGGCGGCCACGCCGATCAGGATGAGGGCATAGAGAACGTAGTTCCATTCCCTCTGGAAACGCAGGGAGATCACCGTCTTGAAGGGCTCCACCTCGGCATACCAGGCCGCCTCGGTGAGCGATTGCAGCGAGATGCCGAAGAGCAGAATGAGGATGATGTACTTGAGCGCCACCAGTCGCTCATGCACGGCGTCGCTGAATTCGATCTCGGGCAGTTTCAGCTTGCGCGAGGCGATCAGGATCAGTTCCTGCAAAGCGCCGAACGGACAGAGCCAGCCGCAATATACCCCGCGCCCCCAAAGCAGCAGCGTCACCGCCACGAAACCCCACAGGATGAACAGCATCGGATCGAGCAGGAAGTTTTCCCAACGGAATCCGTGCATCACCGAATTCACGAAGGTGAGCACGTTGATCACCGAGAGCTGCGCCAATCCCCACCAGCCGATGAAGAACAGGGTATACACGTGAAAACCGTTGCGCACGTAGGTGAGCAAGGTCGGATCGCGCGCCAGCCAGTCCTGGAACACCAGGACAAAGGAAAGCAGGATGAGCCCCCCCACCAGCACCGCGATGTCGAACTGGCGGTTCTTCCAGATGGCGACCCAGGCCTGCTCCTCCTCGGGCAACGTCCACGTACTAGGCATCTCGGGAAATGCCGCTGCGGCGCGCGGCGGCATGTCCCGGGAAGCGGGCGCCACGCCATGCGCCAGATCCGGCGCTTTCATGCTGCGCGCTGCCGAAGCAGCATCCGCGCGGGAAGTTGGCGCCTGCTGCTTTTCGCCGCGTGCGGGAGGCGATTTTTTTTCCGGTGCAATCCCGGGAGCCGCAGTCTCGGCCGGTTTCTCCGGAACCGCCGCAGCGGCGGGTTTGGCCTCGGATGGGAGGGGCTGTGCCCGCAGCGCTTCCTCCGCCGACGTGGCTGCGGCAGCCGGCGCAATGGCTGGCTTGGTAATGCCGCGCGCTTCCGCGACAGCCCGGGCCGAGCGCATCACCGTGGCGTTTTCCACCATGACGGTGATGGTGGCTCCGCTGATCCCGTCGACCGCCACTTGTCCGGGGCGGGGCGGACCGACGATCACCTTGTCGAATGCGGACTTGCCCTTGTACTGGGACACGTAGCGATCGAGCCGCTCCGGCGTGATGCCAACTGCAAGGATCGGTTCGTCATGATGCACGATGGCGAGCCCGGCAATGTAGCCATTGGTGTCGAGGCCTACCAGCGTGTTGATCGGTTTGCCCGAGTAGGCCGGTATGCGCAGCACGTCTGCGGTCAGGTACAGATAGCCGATGACATTTCCGGCCTTGTACACCGCGACCGAAGGCGGAGTTCCCTCGAATCCGTCGTAAGCATCCGCATCGGGAAAAATGCCGCGCGCCTGCGGATAAACAGAGGGCAGGTCTGCCGCATCGACCGGCGTCGCGAACAGCACGAACAGGAGGGCTAGGCTAATCAGCCTTGCGAATAGCATGAAGGCCTACCGCCGGCATGGACATGTATAAACAGGCGCGCAGTGTATCGGGATTGTCCGGAAATAAAAAGGGGCTCCACTTCCTCCGGCAGCCTCCAATAAATTGACCGGTAACGGAAAAAGGGAAATACTTGTCGATCGACAAGTAGTCAGCCGCAACTGTGGAGGGCAGGATGCGGACGGAACTCAATCGGTCTCTGGTCGAAAAGTATCGGCCCTTTTTTTGGGTCGATGCGGCTTTTCGCGTCTCCGGCTGGCCTGACGCGACCGCCCGTGCCCTGCGGGTTCCTGCCCGCTCCGCGGTCGGACGCCATTGCTGGGACGTGGTTTTCCACTGCAAGCGCGACACCCCGCCGGACTACTGCCTGCGCTGCCAATGCCATAACGCCCCTGAAAGCGCAGACGGCGCGAAACCAGGCAATTCGCGCCAGCGCTGCGCTGTGCTGCCCCTCGCCAACGGTACCCTGGGCGCAATCGTCTGGCTGCCTTTCCCGCTCATCGCCAATGGCGCCACCGGCAGCGCGCGGCTCGAAGGCCTGGTCATCCGGGGCGCGCTCGCCGACAGTCTGGGCTCCATCCACGCCACGCTCGACAGCCTGCGGCGCATTTGCGCTGCGGACGATTGCGAAATGTTTCTGCTCGATTCGGCCGCGAAGGAGGTCTTTCTCGTCGACTGCGTCGGCAGGGACCGCGATGCCTTCCTGGAAAAGACCCACATGCCGCTGGGCGCGGGCTATCCAGGCGCCGTCACGCTGCACCAGAAGCCCTTCTTCACGAACCGCTTCCAAAAGGACCGCCTGTTCCTGCGCAGCAGCGTCAAGCGCTGCGGCATCCGCTCCTTTATCGGCGTCCCCTTGATGGACGGCGGCCGTCCGCTTGGCTACATCGGCGTCGGCTGGCGCGATGCCGGTGTGCCGATGGCGTGGGGATTGCGCGTGCTCGAGGAGGTTCGCAATATCCTGCCGGTCGCGGTGCCGCCCAGGCTGGTGCCCCCGCAACTGATTCATGCCCCGGCCGCCCGTCTCGCGCTGCGCTGCTTCGGCCCGCTCGAAATCTTCTGCGACGGGGAGAAGATTCCCGTCGATGCATTCAAGCGGAGAAAAGCCTTGCGTTTGTTGAAGACGCTCGTGCTGATGCGCGGCACGCCCATCCACCGCGACCGATTGATCGAACTGCTCTGGCCGGACTGCTCCCAGCCGGCCGCCGTCAATCGCCTGCACGGCGTTGTCAATGCGCTGCGCTCCAGCCTGGAATCCCGGCGCCGGCCGCGCACGTCCGAGTACATCGTCTGCCGCGACGATTTCTTCCATTTCAATACCGACGCACCGCACTCGATCGATCTTTTCGATTTCTGCGATGCCGAAGCGCTGGCGCGCAACGCCTTGCGCCAGGGCGAGCAGGAGCGGGCGCTCGATCTGCTCGAGAAGGCGGTGCAGCTCTATCGCGGGGACCTGTTCGCCGACGACAGCGAGGATGAAACCATCGAGGCGCAGCGTGTCCGGCTCAGGCACGTCTATCTCGATGCCGTGCGCGAACTGGCGCGGCTGAGGACGCATCTGGGCCATGCGGACGAAGCGATCCGTGTGTTGCGGACGGCGCTGGACATCGAACCGGTGGCGGTCGATCTCTACGAGGCGCTGATCTCGCAGCTGCTGCATCTGGGCCGCCAGGCCGAGGCCCGCCAGCAATATGAGTTCGGCTGCGCCGCCTTGCGCAAGTATCTGGACATGGAGCCGCCGGCACGGATGCGCGCACTGGAAAAGCAGCTTTACTGAGCGACGCTTCGCTGCTCCTCCTGTTGGCTTTTGCAAACAGTTTCATCGTCTCGGAACTCGGTTCTTCCTGTTTTTCCTGTTGTTTTAGTTCAGTTTTCCTGAATGGTACGGGGGTTGCTAAGCAACTGTCGCAGCAATTCCACCAACCATTAAGGAGACTGAAATGAATACATCGAGGCAAATCGCGGTCCGCACCGCAATCGCTACATCCTTTATCGCGCTCTCTGGGGCGATGCCTGCGTCGGCCGCGCCAGCGCAGGACATCACTTTCGTAGACACGCAAGGCGCGACGATAGGCGGCAAGCTCTACAAACCCTCGGGGCATGGGCGCTTCCCGGCCGTTGTCATGCTGCCCGACTGCGCCAACGCAAGTGCGGACAGGGCCGCAGATGTCTGGTTTTATCGCAATTGGGGCGAACGCCTCGCCTCGGCCGGATACGTTGCGCTTCTGGTCGAAGGCGGCGACGCGAAAGGGCCGGGGCAATGCAGCCTCGAGCAAGCCGAGGGAGCCTATGATTTCCTCGCCCGCGGCGGCATGGTCGACGCCGGCCGCATCGGCCTGATGGGGTGGGCCCAGGGCGGCAGTGCCGCCCTGGCAGCCATCGACATCTCCCGCCTGCAAGGCGGCAAGCGGCAATTCAAGGCGGCCGTTTCCTTCAGCCCGGACTGCGCGCTGGATAACGCCTATGGCGGCACAGCGCACAGTACCTGGCTGCCGTACGCCCCGCTCAAGGTGGTGCATGTCATGGAGGACAAGCTCTACAAGGATGGCAAATGCCTCTCGCGCATCACGCGCGCGCAGCAGCTCGGCGCAGACACGGTCAGCCTCGTCGCCAGCGGCGGCGGGGGGAAGGATTCGGCGCGGCGCCTGCCCGGCCGCTTCGGGGAAGCGGTCGCGCTGAACCATCTCAACCAGGTGTTGATGAACTGATTCCGCGCTTCGGTGCAAGGCCGGAAGCCAGGCGGCTTCCGGTCAGTGCCGATCCGGACGGTTGCAGTGGTGCAGCAGCATCCCGGTCAGCAGCGCGCCGCCGACGATGTTGCCCAGCGTGACCGGGATCTGATTCCACCACAGCCATTGCCCGGCCGTGATGTCGGCGCCCAGCACGATCGCGGTCGGGATGATGAACATGTTGACGATCGAGTGCTCGTAGCCCAATGCGAAGAACGTCGCCACCGGCAGCCAGACCGAGACGACCTTGCCTGCGCTCGAGGTGGAGCTCAGGCCGAGAAAGGTGCCGAGCGCCACCATCCAGTTGCACAGGATGCCCTTCACCCATGCCGTCAGCCAGCCGGCGGCGCCATCGTCGGCATAGCTCAGCGTCTTTGCCTCGGCCACCGCGATCACCTTGTCCCCCAGCGCGCCGGCTTCGTGGCCAAAGGCGCCGGTGAGCGCCACGGCAATCAGATAGCCGACGAAAACGCTCCCGATGAAATTGCCCAGGTATACCCAGCCCCAGTTGCGCAGCATCGCTGCCGGATCGGTGCGCCCTCGCGCCACACCCAGCGCGAGGACCGCGAAGTTGCCGGTGGCCAGTTCCATGCCAAGCAATACGATCATGGCGAAGCCGACCGGGAAGACCGCCCCGGCCACCAGGGCGGCCGGCCCCGGCGGCAGGCCCTCGGTCACCTTGAAGGCCAGTGCCGTGGCGTAGGCAAGCAGCGCGCCGGACATGAAGCCCTTGAGCAGCATGCAATTCACGCTGAGCGCCGCCTTCTTGCCGCTGGCGGCCTCCACCTCCTCCATCAGTCTCAGCGGTGCGACGTGATCCATGCTCCTCCCGGCGCTATCGTCTTCATTCCGCCCCGGTTGCGTCGGCTACCCAGCGCAAAGATGCCCACGGCGGCGGCGAGCGCCAGCAGCGCCGGCAGCATCAGCAGCAGCATGCCCCAATCGAGCCGGGTCTCGCCGCTGACCGCATCGAAGGTAAAGCAGCTCAGCGCCGTCTGTCCGGGCACGGCATAAAACGGAATGAAGCTGCCGCGCAACTCCCAGACCAGCTCGCGCATGCGCCCGCCCTCGACGCCGCTGGCCACCAGGGCGCGCATGACGCGGCCGTCCTCGATGCCGACGATCAGCGCGTTGTGCTCGTACTGCCGCCGGGCCGGATCGTAGCGGTGCCAGAAATCTAGCGCGCCGGTGATGCGTGCGAGCGCCTCCCGGTTGGCCACCGCGAAGAACCAGTGTGGCGAATCGCGCAGGCCGAGCGCGGCGGCCTGCGCGGCGACGTCTGACGCGGTATCGGCATCGTCGAAGCTCAGCGCCAGCACACGGTAGTCCCCGCCGATTCCGCCTGCCTCGCGCGTGGCGTTGCGCACCCACTCCAGGAAAGGGATGCAGACGCCGCTGCAGCGGCGGTAGAAAAAGGTCACCAGCAGCGGGCGATCGCGCCACAGCTCAGATATCTGCACGCTGCGGCCGTCGGCCAGCTGCAGGGGAATGTCGGGCACGGCGCGGTCGATCAGGCGGCTTTCCTGGACGGACACCCCCGGCGCCGCACCCTGGGCGGCGAGCGAAAGGATCACTGCGCAGGCCCCGATCAACAGCCGGATTCCCATGGCAGACCTCAGCTGGCCGTCTGCATGGCCTTGTACCACCGGCTTCCGGTCTCGGCGAGATACAGCAGGAAACCGACCAGGAACACGGTGGCAAAGACCGCGGCTATGGCGGAGAAGGCGCCGCCATGGGCCAGCTCCGCCGGATAGGTGGCGAAGCGGCGCGGCACCGAGTAGGCGCCGGACAGATAGAACATCAGGAAGAAGCCGTAGGCGCCGGCCACCATCAGGACGGACACCAGTTTCTGCCGGCCGGCGCGCTCGGGTTCGGCGGCGGCCTCCTGGCTGCAATGGTAGAAGTAGGCGAAGACGAGGAACACCAGGCCGGCGAGCATGTAGGTGTGGAAATGCGCCGGCACCCACAGGGTGTTGTGCAGCCGCACGTTGGCGCTGATGGTCGAATCGATCACCGCCCCCATGCCGCCGACGGCCCAGCCGATCAGGCCGAGGAAGAACAGTAGCGAGGCGAGGTTCCAGCGCATGCGTGCGCGATAGACCAGCAACAGCGCGCCGAAGATGGTCACCACCGCGGCCGGGATGGCGCTGGCGTAGGAGGCGATCTGCCCGATGTACTGCAGCGTGCCCGGCTGCACGAAGTCCATGTAGAGGTGATGGAAATAGGCGAAGAGCACGATCAGCAGCACGGTATTCCACGAGATGGCGACGATCTTGTTGGCCTTCCAGGGGCGGCCGGCGTACTGCGGCAGCACCTCGTAGGCGGCCGCCACGCCGAGATACATGGCCAGATTGACCAGCGTGTGGCCGAAGAAGAAGGTGAGGTTCTTCACCATCAGGGCGTCGCTGGCGGCGCCGGTGAACAACTCCTGGTAGAACAGCACGAGGACGATGACGCCGGCCGCCAGCGCCGCCACGCCGGCGATCAGGCTGACCGTGATGATCATGATCGAGGGCGGAATCGCCGGCTCGTCGCGCCCGGCCAGGTAATGCCAGCCAAGCGCCTGGGTGAGCGTGTATTTCTTGGCGATGGCGCGTAGCAGGTCGAGGGTCCACACCAGCCAGGTCGCCCCCAGCACGGTGAGGGAAAGCAGGAAGGCCACCGCCGACCAGGCCGGCCATTCGCCCTTGAAAGGCAGCGGATAGAGGAAATACCAGCCGCCGGCGAACTTGCCGAGGAAGACGCAGGCGAGCAGCAGCAGCACGCCGACCAGCGTGCCGCCGAGCGCCAGACCGCGCACCGCCGGCGACGGCTCGGTGTAGCGGCCGAGGATGTCGGCGGCGCAGGCCATCGCCGCGACGTACCAGACGCCGACCATGCCGACGCCGTGCAGCGTCATCATCGGATAGAACCAGGTCACGGTTCCCGCCAGGCCGCCGGCCTGAACGGTGCGCATGTAGATGCCGAGCAGGATCAGGATCGGGAACAGCAGAAAGGTGACCCCCATCCAGTACAGCGTGTAGGAATTGGCTGGACGCATCGCGGTTCTCTCCCTATTTGACGTCGAATCCGGATTGCATGGCGTGGTGGCCTGCCGCGCAATACTCCAGGCAGAACACCTTGTAATGGCCGGGCTGGGCCAGGCTCACCCGCAGCCGATTCACATAGCCGGGCATGGCCTGGGTCTGCGCCAGCAACTGGCGCTCGGGGCCGTACACGCCGAAGCCGTGGTTCACGTCGAGGCTGGTGACGCGGAACTCGACGAGGGCGTTGGCCGGCAGGTCGAGGTGCCGCATGGTGGGTATGCGGCCGAGGTCGGCGGCGCTGGTGATCGGTTCGTCGGAGAAGACGAAATCGAACTGGCGTGCCGCGACATACACGATGCGGTCGGCCTTGAGAGAGGCAACGGCATAGGGCGCGCCCGGCATGGTCATGACCAGTGTCGCCACGACCACGGCGCTGGCGGTGGCGAACAAGGCCTTGCGGAAGCCGTAGGCCTTCTTCACGTTCACCTCCTCGGGCTGGCGGGTGCTGAAGCCCACCCAGGCGAACACCAGCACGATGATGGCCGAGACGAAGAGGAACACGCCGAGTACGATGGATTGCGGCGCGATGAGATCCGGCCGCGGCAGGGGGGCCGCGGCCGGCTGCGGCGGCGCCGCGGCGGCCTGCGTCCCGCCGACCAGCTTGATGTGCGCCAGCAGTTCGCGCGCCTCGGACGCCTGGAGGCCGAGATTCGGCATGACGATCCGGTTGAACTGCTCGACGAGGCGGACGGCGATCTCATCCTTCTCGGCAATCATGCGGTCCGGCTCGGTGACGAAGCGCAGGAGCCATTCCTCGGATCGGCGCTGGTGCGCGCCCTGCAGGTCGGGACCGACGCGCGCACCGCCGCCAATGGTGTGGCAGGACGCGCATTTCTGTTCGAACAGGATCCTGCCCCGGTCTGCAGCTTCGTTCTCGGCCCTGGCCGGAGCGAACGGGACAAGCACGCACAACAACAAAACAGCGGCTAGGTAGCGCATCGACGACCCTCCCCCCTTGGAATTCGACGATGCGTGTTTGTACGACGACCCTCTTACACGCCACTTACACGACAGCAAAGAGCGCGCTGGAGGGACAGGACGGCGGGAGGGGCTACTCCGTCACGTCGATGCGCCCTTTCATCTCGGGGTGCGGCCCGCAGGTGTAGGCATATACGCCGGGCTTGTCGAAGGTGCGCTGCCAGGACTCCCCCGGAAAGAATCGCTCGGACTCGAAGCCGCCCGGTCCGGTAAACAGCACGGAATGGCTGACGCGCTTCTCGTTGTTGGTCCACTTCACGGTGGTGCCGGCCTTGACCTTCAGCTCGGCAGGTACGTACTTGTAATCCTGGATGGAGACCTCGACCGTCTGCGCCGCCGCCTGGGCGGCGAGGAAAGTCAGTCCCCACAACACGGCGATGGATCGGGTTATCAACCGCATGCCTGCCTCCTGTCTGTCGGATATGGAAAAAAACGGGGAGCCTGCGCTCCCCGTTTGTCCTTCCCCCGCCCCGGGAGTTCCCGGCAGCTTACTGCTTGGCCGCGGTGATGTCGGCCTTGGCGTCGATGCCCAGCGTGTAGCCGAGCGAAACATGATGGAAACGGCCGGTCGTGTGGTCGTCGTGGATGGCGAAGCCGAAGTTGTAGGTCTTGCCGGAAGCCATGGCGATGTCGCCCTCGCCGCCGCCGGCCAGCTTGCGGGTGAAGACGACGACCCACTCGTCGCCCTTCTTCTCGCCCTTGGCCTCGACCAGGCCCTTGCCGCCTTCCATGACGCGTTTGTCGGCGACGTAGCCGTCGTGCTTGGCGCCCTTGCTGGTCCACTGGATCAGGTCGTAGAACTTGCCCGCCTTGACGTCGCCATCCTTGACGTACTTGGTCTTCTTGTCGTCCTTGGCATCCGGCATGGTGCGCGCGTCCTGATGGCAGGTTTCCCAGCAGCCGGACAGGTTGGCGCGCTCGATCTTGTTGTCCTCGAACATCACCGCCAGCTTGACCGCGTTGTCCTTGTCCATCTTCTCGGCGCCGCCGGCCGGCTGCTTCCAGGAAAAGCGCAGGTAGAGGTTGGCTCCGTCATGGGCGGCCTGCACCGTGACGGGTATCGAGCCGGCCTTGCCCTTGATCGGCTTCGGCTCGATCTTCTGGCCGGTGGCCATCTTCTTGCCCATGTCGGCCGCTTCCTCGTCGTGGCAGGCGGCGCAGCTCTCGCCCTTCTTCAGGCCGCGGGCGCCGCCATGCTCGGTGCCCTTGAGGATCCACTCCATCGGGGATGCGCCCGGGTAGAGCAGCGTGATCTTCTTGGCGGGCGCCTTGCCCCAGTCGGGCGCGGCCAGCGCGCCGCCCGTGCCCAGCGCGAGCACCAGTCCGGCGGCGGAAGCGGTAATGAATTTCTGCATGGCTTGCTCCTTTCCTAACAGGTTTCAATCAGTATAAACGGGCCTCGCATGGGCGAGATGACCGGGAGGGCTATTCCTCGTCGTCTTCCTTCATGCCCTTGGGCTTCTGGTGGGCGATGCCCTTGTGGCAGTCGATGCAGGTCTCACCGTCGCGCTGCGCCATTTCGTGCTGCTTGCGCGCGCGCTGCTTCTGCTTTTCGCCGTCCATGCTGACCATGCTGTGGCAGTTGCGGCACTCCAGCGAGTTGTTCGCCTTCATGCGCTTCCACTCGCGCTCGGCCAGTTCGAGCCGCTTGGCCTCGAACTTCTCGCGCGTGTCCACGCTGCCGGTGACCTTGCCGTAGAGCTCGCGCGAGGCCTGGATCTTCCTCAGCATCTTCGGCCCCCACTCCTTCGGCACGTGGCAGTCGGCGCACACCGCGCGCACCCCGGTGCGGTTGGTGTAGTGGATGGTGTTCTTGTATTCCTCATAGACGTTGTTGCGCATCTCGTGGCAGCCGATGCAGAACGCCTCGGTGTTGGTCGCCTCCACCACGGTGTGGAAACCGCCCCAGAAGACGATGCCGGCAACGAAGCCGCCGAGCACCAGGGTCAGGAGGGAATACTTGGCGCTGGGCCGCCTCAACGCGTTCCAGAAGCGGCCGATGAGGGAATTATTGTTGTCAGACATGTGGAAATCCGTCCCTGGTGAATCGATCGCAACAAGCACCCGGGGGCGCACGGCCCCCGGGTTGTCCTGCTGCAAGGTGTTGCTTAGTAGATGTCCTTCATTGTGTTGTAGACGTTGAACTTGCCGGTCGGGGTGATCATCTTCGGATCGGTGATCACCTTCTTGACCTTCAGGGTCTTGTCGTCATACACCACGATGGCCGACTGGTCGGTCTTGCCGCCCCACAGCGAGATCCAGACCTCGGTGCCGTCCTGGCTGAACTCCTGGTGCACCGCGCGTCGCAACGCCTTGGTCACCGGCAGGCCGGAATCCTTGGCAACGTCGATCTTGACCGGCGGCTTGGACAGGTCGCGCAGATCGAACACGTAGTTGACCTCGGCGTTCTCGCGCTCGGGGTTCATCGGCATGTCGGCCCACAGATGGTGCGATTTCGGGTGCGTCTTGACGAACAGGTTGCCCGCGCCCGGCATCTTCAGTTCTTCGACCACTTTCCAGTTGTACTGCTTGAACTTGGCGTGCTCCTTCTTCTCGGACGGCGTCGAGATCAGCGACACCACGGCATCGCCGAGGTGGCCGGTCGCCCAGACGGGGCCGTACTTCGGATGGAAGAAGTTGGCGCCGCGTCCCGGGTGGGGGATCTTCTTGGTGTCGACCAGGGCGGCCAGCTTGCCGGTCTTGGTGTCGACCGCCGCGACCTTGTGCGAGGCATTCGCCGCGACGAGGAAGTAACGCTTGGACGCATCCCAGCCGCCGTCATGCAGGAACTTGGCCGAGTTGATGGTGGTGGTCTTCAGGTTGTTGATGTCGCTGTAGTCCACCAGCAGGATCATGCCGGTTTCCTTGACGTTGATGACCCACTCCGGCTTGATGTGCGAAGACACGATCGAGGCCACGCGCGGCTCGGGGTGGTACTCGCCGTCCACCGTCATGCCGCGGGTCGAGACGATCTTGAGCGGCTTGAGGGTGTCGCCTTCCATGACCGAGTACTGGGGCGGCCAGTAGGTGCCGCCGACCAGGTACTTGTCCTCGTAGCCCTTGAACTTGGAGGTATCCACGGAACGGGCATCGGAACCGAGCTTGACCGTGGCAACCGTGGTGGGCTTCTCGAACCAGAGGTCGATCAGCGTGACCAGGCCGTCGCGGCCGACCGTATAGACATAGCGGCCGGAAGCCGACAGGCGGGAAATGTGCACCGCATAGCCGGTGTCGAGGATTTCCCAGATCTGCTTGGTGTCGCCGTCGATCAGCGCCAGCTTGCCGGTGTCGCGCAAGGTGGTGGCGAAGACGTTCTTCAGGTTGATCTTGCTCATCTGCTTCTTCGGCCGCTGGTCGACCGGCACGATGAGCTTCCAGGAGTCCTGCATGTCCTTCAGGCTGAACTCCGGTGGCACGTCAGGCACGTTCTGGATGTAACGCGCCATGACGTTGATCTCTTCCTTGGTCAGGATGTCGTCGTAGTTCACCATGCCGCCTTCGGTGCCGAGGGCGATGATCTTCTCGAGCCGTGCCGTGCCGAGCTTGAGCATGCCGCCCGACGTTTCCTTGCCGTCCTTGTCCTTCTTGCTCCAGCTCGGCTCGAGGTTCTTGCCGGTAGCGCCCTTGCGCAGCACGCCGTGGCAGCCGGCACAACGTTCGAAGTAGATCTTTTTGCCGATTGCCTTTTCTTCCGCCGTCATGGCCGGCGGAGCGGCGTCCTGGGCGCTGGCCGTGTTGAACAGGCCGGCAAGCGCGAGCGGCAGGGCCGCCAGGCTCAGGGCGCCGGATTTCACATTACGTTTCTGCATGTGTCTTCTCCCTCAACGAAGAACCCGATTAACGAAAAAGCCCAAAAAATTTGCGGTTTTTGTGCTGAGCGAAGGTTCTACCGGGCAGGCCGCCCATTCCTTGATTTTTATCAAAAGAAAGAATGTCCCGAAAGGAAATGCGGGAATTCTTAATATAGGTTAACTTTTGTCAAAAGCGAGGAATAAAAAGGCGCCCGGATTCGCCGGTCGCAGGCGCACCTTGCGGGCCAAATTCGTGGGGGTCTGGTGC